>JADGHA010000024.1 GCA_019689695.1 Micromonosporaceae bacterium
CGGGGGGGGGGGGGGGCGGCCGCCCCCCCCCCCCCCCCCCCCCCCCGCCGTATCCGGTGGGTTGAGGTCTAGGGCACCGACCAATTGCCCCTAGCATTTGCCCGGGCCACAGGCCGGCAGAGCGGCTGCCAAGCTCGCCCTGGCTTACCCTGTCCGTCGGCTTACGATCGCCAGCTGTGGTCGACTTCTATCCTCCGATCAGTCCTTACGACCGTGGCTACCTCGACGTCGGGGACGGAAACCGCATCTACTACGAACAGCTCGGCAACCCGGATGGCAAGCCCGCCCTCCAAGTCCACGGCGGGCCCGGTTCTGGTGCCAGCAGGAAGCCGACGCGCTTATGGGATCCTGAGCGCTACCGCGTCATCCGCTACGACCAGCGGGGCTGCGGCCGCAGCACGCCGCACGCGGCCGATCCGGCCACGGACATGAGTCGCAACACGACCCAACATCTGATCGCCGACATGGAGCAGCTCCGCGAGCACCTCGGCATCGAAAAGTGGTTACTCTACGGCGGCTCCTGGGGCTCGACCCTGATCCTCGTCTACGCCGAGCAGCACCCCGAGCACGTCAGCGAGATCATCATCGCGTCGGTCACCACTACCCGCCGCTGCGAGATTGACTGGCTCTACCGGGGCGTTGCCCGCTATTTCCCCGAAGCCTGGGATCGCTTCCGTAACGGCGTCCCCGAGGCCGACCGCGATGGCGACCTTCTCGCCGCATACGCCCGCCTGATGGAGAGCCCGGACCGCGCAATCCGGGAGAAGGCGGCGGCTGACTGGGTTGCGTGGGAGGACGCCGTCATCTCGCACGAGTCCAACGGCGCTCCGGGCATTTACAGCGCGCGGATCGACGACGATCGGCTGGCCTTCGTCCGGATCTGCGCGCACTACTTCAGCAACGGCGCGTTCCTTGAGGAGGGCCAACTGCTGCGCGACGCACACAAGCTAGCCGGAATCCCCGGCGTGCTGATCCACGGCCGCTTGGACCTCGGCAGCCCGGTGCAAACGGCCTGGGAGCTGGCCAAGGTATGGCCGGACGCCCAGCTCACCATCATCGAGGACTCCGGTCACACCGGGAGCGAGGCCATGTCCCAGGCGATCATCGAGGCCACAAACGCGTTTGCTTCGCGCTGAGCCCGACCGCACCACCCGAACTCGAAACCTGCGGCGGAGGCTTCCACGACGATGACGCCAGCACGCGCGTCGCCTGCGCTACTACTGCCGAGACAGGTGATCGTCACCCGCTCGTCGAACCGCAGCCGATCCCATGAGGCGGCCGAGCTGTACGACGAGATCTAGACCCTCCCTGTGACGGAGGGAAAGCAGCTCCGCCATAGGTAGATCAGGCTCAGCCATCCAGGGCCAGGGTTTCGATGGGCTGGCCCGTGATCTCGGCGATGAGGTCGAAGTCCTTGTCGACGGCGAGGACGGTCAGCCCTGCTTTCTCGGCCGTAGCGGCGATCAGCAGGTCGGGAATCGAAGGTGCGCGGTGCTGGCCGCGGTCGGCCAGGAGCATCTGTACCTCGAAGGCTCTGTCCTCGATCGCGGGCGTCAGGTGCTCGATCGGCATCAAGGACAGCGGCGGGGAAGCGAACTGCCGGCGCCCTAATTCTCCGGAGCGGATCGAGTAGCCGAGTTCGAGCCGGGTGATCGTGGAAAGCCGGACCAGCCCTCGGCTGATGCGCACGTTCCACTCATCGCGGTTGGCCGCCTGGCCGAGCTGAAGCCGCACGTACGCGGACTTGTCGATCAGCCAGCTCGTCACCGCCATGCGGCGCCCATCACCGTGGGGTCGGCCAGGTCCGCGAAGACCTCGGCGGATCGTTGCCAGTCCTCGGCGGTGACCTGCTGTTCGCCGGTGGGGGCTACGCCTTCCTCGAACTTGCGGCGCAGGTACTCGTTGCGTGACAGGCCGAGGTTGGCGGCTGCGGCGTCGATGCGGTCGACGGCTTCTTGGCTCAGGTCGCGAATGAGGATGTTAGGCATCGGCGCACCTCCTAGGGGTGTGATATCACGATATCACTCGTCCCGCAGAGCTGCGAACCGGAGGTGCACTGGTTGACTGATCGGCGGGCCCATGCACGCTCTGGTCCGTGCGCGCCGCCGTGGCCTGCGCGAGCAGGCCGTCTACGAACGCCTCGAGGCCTTGGCGGTAGGTGTCACGCGCAGAGAGTGCCCGCCACTGGGAGGCGACGGCGGAGAGGCGGGGCAGTCGCGGGGACTCGAGGTTGCGGAACGTGGCGCGCTGGACGAGATGTTCGCCGTCGGCCTGACTGCGTGAGCTGTGCGCGCGGACGAGGACCTCGCCGACGGTGTAGTACCAGAGGCTGCGGAAGACATCGACCGCCTGCTCGAGCGTGCACCCGTGGTCGACGGCGGCGTCCACGATGAGCTCGACGATCGACAGGGCCGGTTCATCGAGGAGGCCGAGGAAGCCGTCGACGGTGAGGACCTCGGCGGCCCAGGGCCAGGCCGCGAGCATGTCGTGCAGCGCCGCCGTCACTGTGACGATGCGGTCGCGGGGCACCTCCGGCAGGTCGGGCAGGGCGATCTGCGCCGCGTACTCGTTGAGCAGCAGCAGGAGGAGGTCCTGCTTGTTCCTTACGTGGTGATAGAGCGTCGTCGGCCCGATATTCAGGTCGGCGGCGAGCTTGCGGATCGTCAGGCGCTCCCAGCCCTCCCGGTCGATGAGTGAGCGGGCCGCGGACACGATCGCGGCGCGCGATGTCACCGGGGGCCGGCCGGTGCGGCCGGGCGGGGTTGCTGGAGCCATGGTCCCATCATGCTGGCTCGGCGGTGTGCCATGGGTCACCGGTCCCGTCGGCGTGAATGCCTCCTGCTGATGCTACTTTTAGAACATGTTCCGAAACTCCTCGCCCGGCCGGTCGGGGCTCATCCTTGCCGCCGTATCGCTCGTCAGTTTCATGGTGTCCGTCGATATCTCCGTGGTGAACGTGGGACTCCCGCAGATCGCCGCCGGTCTCGGCTTCGGGGCGAGCGGCCTGCAGTGGGTGATCCACGCCTATGCGCTGACCTTCGGCGGTCTGCTCCTGCTGGGCGGCAAGGCGGCCGACCGGTACGGCCACAGGCGCATCCTCGTGCTGGGGCTTGTCCTGTTCGGGCTCTCGTCGCTCCTCGGCGGGCTCGCCCAGGAGCCCGGCCAGCTCATCGCGGCGCGGGCCGCCCAGGGTGTCGGCGCCGCGGCCCTGTCGCCGGCCTCGCTGGCGCTGCTCGCCGCGACCTTCCCCACGGGCCGGGCACGGGTGCGGGCCTACGGGGTGTGGACCGCGATGAACGGCGCCGGGGCCGCGCTGGGTGTGCTCATCGGTGGCGTCCTCACCGAGTACGCCGGCTGGCGGTGGGTGATGTTCGTCAGCGTCCCGATGGCGGCGGCCGCGCTGCTCGCGACCGTGTGGGGTGTCGCGGCCGTACGGCGTCAGGCGCCCGCCGGGCCTCCCGACGTGCTCGGCGCGATCCTCGCGACGGCGGGCATGACGCTGCTGGTGTTCGGCATCGTGCGCACCGACCAGCATCCATGGACCTCGGCGACCACACTCGGCACGCTGGGGATCGCCCTGGCGCTGCTGACCGCCTTCGTTCTCGTGGAGCGGACCACCAGCCGCGAGAAACTCGTTCGGCTCGGGCTCTTCGCCAACCGCAACGTCACCGGGGCCAACGCCTACAACCTGCTGCTCGGCGGCGCCCTCACCTCGTCCTTCTACTTCATGTCGCTCTACGTCCAGCGGGTGCTGGGGGCGGGACCGGCGCTGGCCGGCGTCGAGTTCCTGCCGTTCGCGCTCGGCATCGTCGCCGGCGCGGCCCTGGGTGGACGGCTCGGCCACCGGCTGCCGTCGAGGAGCCTGCTCGTCGTCGGCGGCCTGCTCGCCGCGGCCGGGTTCGCCTGGTTTGGGCTGATCACGTCCGACGGGTCGTTCATCGCCAACATCCTGGGGCCGTCCATTGTGGCCAGTGTGGGCGTCGGCCTGGCGTTCGGACCGGTCGTCTCGACCGGCACCCTCGGTGTCGCCGCCCATGAGACCGGTGTCGCCTCCGGGCTGCTCGCGAGCTCCCGCCAGATCGGCGCCTCGCTCGGGCTCGCCGCCCTGGGCACCGCGGCCCAGCACCGCATCGGCTCGGTCCCCACGCCGGAAGCACAGGCGCACGGTTATGCGTTCGGCCTCGTGCTCTGCTCCGTCCTGGTCGTGTGTGCCGTCCTTGTCGCGCTCACGGTCCTGCGTCGCACCGACTCGCCCGCGCTGGTCCACCACCTCGAACCCGAAGGAGCCGCCGTCTCATGACCTCGATTCGGCGGAACCGGAACCCGCAGCGTTGTGCGCGGCTACCGCGGGGCGGCAACCCCGCGGTAGCCGCGGACAACCCTGTCCAGGTCAGGACAGCACGCGGTAGGTCACATGGGTCACCAAACTCGCTCCTCGCGACGCCACCTGTTGCAGCTTCAGCGGCGGGACGCCATCGAACAGTCGTGTACCGGCGCCGAGCGTGAGCGGCACGATGTGCAGCCGCAGCTCGTCGATCAGGCCGGCGGCGAGGTACTGGTTGATGGTGGTCGCACCGCCCATGATGGCGACATCGCCGTCCCCGGCCGCCGCGCGTGCCTGAGCCAGCGCCGATTCGATTCCGTCGGTGACGAAGTGGTACGTGGTGCCGCCGTCCATCGGCTGCGGCTCGCGCGCGTGATGCGTGAGCACGAAGACCGGGGCGTGGTACGGCGGATCGTCGCCCCACCAGCCGTTCCACTGCCGATCCCACTCGCCACGGACCGGTCCGAACATGTTGCGGCCCATGATGAACGCCTTGGCGGCGATCATCTGGTCGATCTCGGCGCGATTCTCCTCAGGTGTGTCGGTGAACCAGGCGTGCAGCTTGTCGCCCCAGCCGTCGCCGCCGTCATCGCCGAACGGGCGTTCCTCGGTCTGGTTGAGCCCGGCCGTGTACCCGTCGATCGACATCGTGATACCGCAGACCACCCTGCCCGTACCACTGGTCATGTGCCCTCTCCTCTCAGCGCGCCCGCCGCCTCCGCGACGAGTGTCTGGTCATCTTGCTCCGTCGGGCCGGATAGACCCAGCGGCCCGGGCACGTCCACCCGGTCGGCCGATGGCACCAGCCGTCCGCCTGCCAGACGCCGCGTGCGCCGGGCCCGGAGCGCGAGCCACACCGTGGCAGTGACCGCCAGGCCGGCCAGGCTGTACAGCAGCGGGAGCAGCGTGGCACCCCACGGCCAGCCCGGACCGTTCAGGTCGAGCTCTTGCCCGGGGAACTCCAGCTGCTTGGCCCGCCACTGAGCCGTTGGCACATCGACGGTGCGGGCCAGGTCTTCCAGCACCGGGACGATCGCGAAGCCCGGCTCGCCGTGGATGTACTCGGGAGACAGGCCGAGCTCGGCCCGGACCCGCGAGTCCAGCGCCGGGTCGTGCGCGCGGGCGGCGTCTGCGCCCGGGACGATCAGGCGATCGAGGTGCTTGGCGTCGAACAACCCCTGTCGAGGCACGAATACGAGACCGTGCCGGCTTCGCACCGGCTCGGTGCCGGTCACGCCGAGCGCCACTGTACGAGCGATGTAGCTGACGTCGCTGTACGTGATGAAGACCGAGGCGAGTTCGAGCTCGCCGACGCCGTCGGTGAGAAGGACGCCGATGTCGCGGTGCGACCGGAAGCTGAGGTTTACCCCGGTGATCATGTCGTGCAGGCCGAACGCCGACCGCGGCAGCGGTTGCGGCGCGCCAGGCGAATAGTGCGTCCAGCCGACCGCCGTGGCCGCGGTGCTCGCGGCCTGCCTACCGGCGAGGCGCTCGACGACCCGCAATGCGCCATCGATTCCCGACAGCACGCCACCGGTGGTGATCACGTCGCCGTCGTCGACGTATCGGGTGCCGCGGTGCCAGCGCACGCGCGGGTAGCGGTCCTCCAGGCCACCGACACGGAACCAGTGCGACGTGGCGTCGTGCCCGTCAAGCAGCCCGGCTTCGGCGAGCACTTCCGCCCCCTGGCACACGCTCAGCACCAGCGCACCGCCCTGCGCCTGATGGGTCAGCCAGGCCCGCAAGCGCGCGGACGAGGCCGCCGTCGCGTCCGGCATCGCCGGGACCACAACGACATCGGCGACCCGCCCGGCGAGGCGCCTCTGCAATCCCGCGAAGTCGAGGTCCGGCACAAGATCCAGTCCGCCGGTCAGCGTCACGCGCTGGCGCTTTGGCGCCACGGTGTAGAGGTTGAAGGCTCCGCTGGCGGCCAGTGTCTCGTACGGAGCCAGGGTGTCCGCGGCGTTGGCTCCGCGGTTGCCTACGAGCACCACCGCGGTGGGCTTGGCCGGGTCATGGACGGGTGAGTCCACTCCGTCCAGTGACGCCGGCACCGAAACATCGGCCGGTGGTTGGTAGACACCGTGCAGGTAGGTCACGGCGTTGACAGAACCCACGACGGCCGGCGGCGCCAACACGGCGACGGCGATGACGCCGGTACGCACCAGGACCCGACGCCACCGCCGGCGCCCAGGCGAACCATGGCCGTGCCGCGCATGGGTGTACTCCGCCCGGCGGCGCAGCATCGCCACCAGCATTGCGGGCACCATGAGCACATGGCCACCCATCATCACCGTCGATCCGGAGATCCCGCCCGCCCAATAGGGCACCAACAGCAACAGGAACGGGACGTACATTGCCGCGCTCATCTCCCGGATGCTCGCCCAGCCGTGCCGGCGTAGTCGCATCCACAAAGCCATCCCGATCGACATGTCGGTCGCCGCCACGATCGCCAGCACGTCGACCCGTTCCGCAGAAGCCGGCAGGGCCAGCCGCCACACCGGATCCAGCACCACCATACCGATGGCCATCGCGAGCGCCATCTGTACAAAGTGGCCGGTGAAACGCAGGACGCCGGCCCTGCGTCCATGGTGAATGCCGCTCATCTCAACCTCCCGTGAAGTGCCTTTGCTGCGCCGATTCTCGGCCGGTGGACCCGTCCTCGATCAGTGCCGCCGGCACCAGTCCGGGATGGCTTCCGAACACTGTCCATGTGCAAACTGCACATGGACAGCGCCCCATGTGGGCGGCAGCCTCACGCGTAGGCTGATGATCCCGCACTGGCGGTCAGTTCTATCTCGCACGACGCGGCCAGGCGAGGCGGCGGTGCCCGCTGGATCGTCGGCCAAGCGATCGCCGACCGCGGTCTGCTGGCGCTCGGCAGCCCACGTGCAGTTTGCATATGGGCTGTGTTCAGAACCCATGCCGGACTGCTGCCCGCGGCACTGATCGAGGACGGGCCAACTAGCCGAGAATCGATGCAGGAAGGGTGCTTCATGGGAGGTCGGGATGGGTGGCAACATGCGGGAGGATCAGCCATGACACTTCATGTGTGGCGATCCCTCGTCACACAGGGCCGAAGGCACGGATGTCGCCGGTACGATCGTCGCGGTCCCCGCGGTGGACAAGTGCCTTGGTTCCTCCCGGTGCGACCGCCAGTGGGAACCGAGGCGGCCGGGTCGTGAGGAGGACTCCTGATGCGAGTACTGGTGGCGGAGGACATGCAGATCCTGCGCGACACGCTGGTTGCCGTGCTCGGTCTGGAGAGCGACCTGGAGGTCGTCGGTGAGTTCTCCACCGGGGATGGGGTGGTCTCCGCCGCCATGGCGCTGCGGCCCGACGTGGCCGTCGTGGACATCGACCTGCCCGGCACGGATGGCCTTACCGTAGCGGCGTCGCTGCGGGAGCGGCTTCCGGAATGCCGCGTGCTGATCCTCACCGCGCTGGCGGTACCGGACAACCTCCGGCGCGCCCTGGCCGCCCAGGTGGCCGGCTTCCTCGGCAAGGATGTGCCTGCGCATGAACTCATCTCGGCCGTGCGGCGCGTCGCGGCCGGGGAGCGGGTGATCGACCCGAGGCTGGCGGTGGCTGCCCTGGAGGTACCGCAGAATCCGCTCTCGCCCCGCGAGACGGAGATCCTCTCCCGCTACGCCGAAGGGCGGGACCCGGCGGACATCGCCGCCGAGCTGCACCTGTCCTACGGGACGGTGCGCAACTACCTGGCCTCGGCGGTAACCAAGCTCGGTGCTCGCAACCGGGTGGATGCAATCCGCCGGGCGCGGCAGTCTGGCTGGCTTCGGGAAACCTGAGCCAGACCACCGACGCCCGGTCCGGCGTTCCGGTGACGGAGTCGCGCTCATCGCCGACGGCGGTGTTCGCTAATCGACAACGACGGTGTTGCGCTAACCGACGGCGGCGCTGACGGGCAGCCCGGCGCCGGCCCAATCCTCGATGCCGCCCGCGTAGATGCGGATGTTGCGGTAGCCGAGACTCTCCAGCAGCTGGGCCAGCTCGGGGCCGCGGGTGCAGGCCTCGTCGGTCGAGTAGACGACGATGGCGGCAGCCTTGTCCGGGAGCACCTCGGCGACGCGGTCGATGTCTTCGGCCGCCAGGTTCACGGCGTCGGGCAGGTGCCGACGCCGGTACGCCCGGGGCGGCAGCGCGTCCACGATGGTCACCGAGCGGGTGTTGATCGCGGCCTGCAGGTCGGATCGGGAGATGGACTGGAACATCGTGGGCTCCTTCTCGTTCGTCGTGGTTGACTCGGAATCGATTGCGGGTCCGATGTGGATGGTGTGGTGGATCAGCCAGATGTGCCGCGGTGCGGGCGTGCGGACCGCACGGTGATGAGCGTGACGACGGCGGCGCAGGACAGCAGGCCCGCCGCCCACGCGGTGGCGGTGCCGGACCCGTGCACCGTCGCCTCCACGGACAGGGCCGGCCCCGGTACGTGGCTGCTGAGGTAGTCGCGGGTGGCATCGACCGCGACGGAGTTGAGTAGCGCGACGCCCAGCGAGGCCCCAAGCTGCATCGCAACGTTCGCGGCCGCGGCGGCGATACCGGCCTCCGCCCGATCCACGCCGGTGGTGACGACGCCGATGGCCGGGGTGAAGATCGCGGCGCCACCGGCGCCCACGAGGATCTCGGCCGGCAGGATCAGCGTGAAGTAGCCGCTGGTCACCTCGAGCTGGGTCAGCAGCGCCAGCCCGGTCGCGGACCCGAGCAGGCCGGCCGCGATCAGCGCGCCGGGAGGTACCCGCGAAGCGAGCCGCCGGGCGACGCCGTAGCCGATCGCCGTCACCGATGCTGTCATGGGCAGGAACGCCAGCCCAGACCGCAACGGGGAGTATCCGGCGACGGTCTGGAAGTGGTAGGTGAGCATGAGGAACATGCCGAACGAGCCGATGACACCGACGGCAAGGGCGAAATAGGCGCCGACCCGGTCCCGCTGCCGAAGCAGTCGCAGCGGCAGCAAGGGCCGCGGGAGGCGAGCCTGCAGCGCGACGAATGAGGTCAGGGCAGCCACGCTGGCCGTGATCGGGACGACCACCCGCGTAGCGGTCCAGCCGTGCTCCGCGGCCTGCGCACAGCCCAGCACCAGTGCGGCCAGGCCGGCAGTAGCCAGGACAGCCGGCATGAGTTGGATCGTCACCTCGCCGCGACCTTGCGGCGTGGGCAGGACGACTCGACCCACCAGCAGCACGCCGAGGGCGATCGGGACGTTGATGAACAGGCACCACCGCCAGTTGAGGTAATCGGTCAATGCGCCGCCGAGGAGTAGGCCGACTGCGGCGCCGCTGCTGGCCACCGCCCCATAGACCGCGAACGCCGTGGCGCGCTGCCTGGGCCGGTCGAAGAGAACCGTGATCAGGGACAGCGCGCTCGGGGCGAGTACCGCCGCGAAGGCTCCCTGCAGCGCCCGGCCGGCCACCAGCGTCGGCAGGTCGGGCGCCACGCCGGCCAGCGCCGACGCCGACGCGAACCCGGCCAGCCCGACCAGGAAGGTGCGGCGGCGCCCGAACCGGTCGGCGGCCCGCCCGCCGACCAGCAGCAACCCGGCGAAGGCCAGGGTGTACGCCGTGATGACCCACTGCCGGTCGGCGTCGCCGAAGCCGAGTGTCGGCTGCATCGACGGCAGGGCGATGTTGACGACCGTGGCATCCACGGCGGTCATCATCTGCGCGGTCGCCACGACCGCCAGACCGGCCCATCCGCCCCGGCCGGCCGGCGCCGCGGCCGTCGCCCTCGCCGGTCGACCGGCCGCCGCAACAGTTGGTGCTGTCGCACGTCGGGGCATGCCCATGGTGACCTCCTCGCCCCTGTCGCTGTGGGTGGTTGCGTCGCGACCACCGTGTCGCGAGGGGCGCGGAAGAACGTCGGCCAAGTGGCTGATTTGACGGGCGTGCGGTGGTTGATCCGCCGGGTCAGCCCGACGGCCGATGGGCGGACGGCGCGGACAGGCCGTCACGGTTGGCGCTGGCCAGAGAGGCGAGGCTGGCTCTGTTGGTGATGTTCAGTTTGGCGTAGATGTGCGACAGGTGGGTCTTGACGGTCGCCCGGCTGACGAACAGGCGTTCGGCGATCTGCGGATTGGTCAGCCCGTCGGCGACCAGGCGGACCACCTCCAGCTCGGTCGAGGTGAGGCTGGCCCAGCCGGTGGGCGGCCGCTGCCGCGTGCCACGCCCGCGGCGCGTCATCGCCACCGCCTCCTCAATGGACAGTTCGGCTCCGGCGGTGGTGGCAGTGGTGAACTGGTCGTTGCCGAGCGCGGCGCGCAGCGCGGCCATCGTCTCCTCGTATCTCGGCTTGTCCACCATTGGCCGCGGGTAACCCATCCGCGCTCGAGCCGCGTCGCTGGCGGCAAGCAGCCGGGCCGCCTCGGCCGGCCGGTCGGCATGGGATCCGTACGCCAATGCGTCGAGGCTGTCCGGCAGAAAAGTCTGAAGCCCGGCCGCACATCGCACCTCGAGCGCCTCATGGTGCAGGGTGGTCGCGCGGACCGGATCGGTCTCCGCGGCCAGGTAGCCCATCTCATCAAGGAGTCCGGCGATGACGTACGGAGCGCTGAAGCCGCGGGCGAGTACCAGCCCCCGCTCCGCGTGCTCGGCCGCCTCGACCCGGCGACCCAGCCGGCGCAGCGCACTGACCAGACCGGGAAAGCATCGG
The DNA here is from genome assembly GCA_019689695.1 of Micromonosporaceae bacterium. GTDB lineage: Bacteria > Actinomycetota > Actinomycetes > Mycobacteriales > Micromonosporaceae > JADGHA01. The sequence goes on from JADGHA010000024.1 coordinate 10,991, forward strand.
GTGGCGGTCCACACATCGCCGGCCGTCCGTCCCGGCTCGATCCCCCGCTGGAACCAGCGCACCGCGCCCGTGAGGTCTCCGGCCCACAGGTCGACGAGGCCGAAGACGGTCGTGAACCCCACGACGTCCACGTCCGGCGTCTGCTCGACGTCCCAGATGACGGGGGCGGCGATCCGGCGGGCACGCTCGATGTCGCCACTCATGGCGAAGGCGAGGGCCGCGTTGACCACGTTGGTACCGACGGCGAAGTAATCCCGCAGCGGTGCCACGATGGCCGCCTCCTCCTCGGCCAGGGACAGCGCCCCGGTGACATCGCCACGGTGCATCGACGCGTAGACCTCGACCCCGCGGGCGAATCCGGCGGTCCACCGGTCGCGCCGGGGCCAACTCGCCTCATATGCGGCGCGGGCCAGCGCCACCGCCTCGTCGTGCCGGTCCCTGGTGGTGAACGAGTACGCCGCGATGACCGTCCCCCAGTCCCGGGCGAACGGGTCGCCAACCCGCCCGCCCAGGTCGCTGCCCTCGGTCGCCAGCTTTTGACACCGGACCATGTCGACGAAGAACTCGGTGAAAGCGAGCATGGTCAGGCACCTGGCTCGGGTCCGTCCGTCCTGGACCTCGCCGGCGACCTGAAGCCCTTTGCCGGCCCACTCCACGCACAGACTGCGCTGGCCGACGACCATGGCGAGCATGGCCAGCCCGCACCACAATCGCGCCTGCAGGCTGGACCGTTCCTCCGGTGCCAGCTCGGCGGCGCGTCGCAGGAAGTCCAGCCCTTCCCGGGCCTGCCCGCGAAGCATCCATTGGCGGGCCATGGCGGCAGACAATCGCCGCCCCTGGTCGGCGCGGCCGGGGTCGGTCAAACTCCAGCGCAGGGCGGCGGCGATGTTGTCGCGCTCGTCGTCGAGCACTTCCCGCCAGGTGTCCTGGTCACGCTCGAGCTCGGGCTCGGCCCGCTCGGCCAGCGCCAGGAAGTACGCCAGGTGGCGGTCACGCGTCTGCTCCAGCTCACCGGCCGCCCGGAGCTTCTCGTCCGCGTACTGGCGGATGGTGTCGAGCAGCCGGTAGCGCATCTCCGAGCGTCCCGGGGAAAGCACCACCAACGACTTGTCCAGCAGCCGCCGGAGCACGGTCAAGACGTTCTGCTCGCCGGCCTCCGGCCGCCCGCTCGCGTCGGGTGCCGTGCAGACCGCGCTCGCGGCGTCCAGCGTGAAGCTCCCCACGAAGACGGAGAGCCGGCAGAACAACCTGCGCTCGGCGTCGTCGAGCAGCTCGTGGCTCCAGTCCAGCGACGCGGTCAGGGTCTGGTGCCGGGCCGCCACCCCGCGCGGCCCACCCTCCAGCATCCGGAACGACTCCTCCAGGCCAGCCAGGATCTGTGCCGGAGTGAGCGCCCGTGCCCAGGCCGCGGCCAGCTCGATCGCCAGCGGGATCCCGTCCACCCGGCGGCACGCGGCGTGCACCTGTTCGGCATGCTCGGCAGCCGAGAACCAGGGAGCGACCAGTGCTGCGCGATCCGCGAAGAGCCGGTACGCGTCCTGCTCGTCCATGGGCGGAACGGTCCAGATCGCCTCGCCCGGGACACCCAACGCCTGCCGGCTGGTGGCCAGCACGGCTACCTGCGGGCAGTTCTCCAGCAGATCGCGGGTCAGGCCGGCCACGGCCTCGAGGACATGCTCGCAGGTGTCGAAACACAGCAGGAGTTGCCGCGACCGAAGCGCGCGGATCACCGCCTGCACCGCGTCGCCACCGGTATCCACCAGGGCGTTGACCGACGTCGCCGCCAGTCGCGCGACCATCGCCGGGTTCGTCACCGCGCCGAGATCGACCCAGCACACCTCGTCACCACGGTCCACGAGCCCGGCACACGCCTCGATCGCCAGCCGTGTCTTGCCGCACCCGCCGGTACCGGTCAGCGTCACCAGTCGGTGCCGATCGAGCAGCCCGCGCACCGCGAGGAGCTCCGCACGCCGGCCGACGAAACGCGTCAGCGAGACCGGCAAGCCCATGCTCACAAGACCGATCTAACCACCTCGAAGGTGGCACCATGATCTGATCGACAGCCGGGAACGGTGGCGCCTCACCGTGTCCTCATTGCCGCTCGAGCGCGAGCCGCGTGCCGAAGCCGATCATGGCAGCGCCGGTTGCCCCTGCCAGGCAACGGCGCACCAGCCTGCGCGTGAGCACGCGACGGACGCGGTGCAGCACGGCCGTGAGGGTGAGCAGATACGTCAGTGACAGCGAGGCATGGCTCACCGCGAACAGCGCCAGGGCCAGCGCGCCGGCGTCCGGCGTCAGGAACTGCGGCAGAACCGCCACGTAGAACACGAGGACCTTCGGGTTGGTGATGTTCGACATGAATCCCTGCCGCCATCCGCGCCGTGCGGCATGCTGGTCGGCTGGCGCATCCGGCAACTCGTGTCGGTCCCGCAACGCCGCGCGCAGTAGCCGCACGCCGAGGTACGCCAAATAGGCGGCACCCGCCCACTTGATGGCCTGAAAGACCGGCTGTGCGCGAACGATGAGGGCGCCCAGCCCCACGACGGCCGCGGTGCCTTGGATCGCGTTCGACGAAGCGACGCCCGCGGCGCACCACATCCCTCGGGAACGACCGCCGGATATCGTGTTTCCGACCACCACCGCGAAGTCGGGACCCGGTATCAGTACCACCGCGATGGCGAGCATCAGGTAGGTCGCATAGGCGGTCCAGTTCACCCGTACCACGGTAGCCGTGCCCACGAGCCAGGGCTGGCGAGAATCGGACACGGTGATTGGGCAGCGTCTACCAGCGGTCGCGATTCTGTCGTTGTTGCGGTCCTGTCCGTCTTTCGTAATATTCGACGGATGGCTGGTCGTAACGATCTGGCGGAGTTGCTTGACGAGCAGGCCGCATACTATCGGGCGGCTGCTGCCGAGTACGACGAGCATGGGTTGCCGTTTTCCGGCGGTGATGAGCTGTCCGAGGCGCTGGATGCGTTCCGGCCGACCGGAAGCGTGCTCGAACTCGCCTGCGGCCCGGGCACCTGGACGGGCCGGTTGCTCCGGCACGCCACCGACGTGACGGCCGTGGACGCCTCCGCGGAGATGCTCGGCATCGCCTCGGCCCGGGTGGGCAGGCAGCGGGTCCGTTTCGTACAGGCTGACGTGTTCGGCTGGCGGCCCGACCGTCGCTACGACGTCGTGTTCTTCGGGTTCTGGCTGTCCCACGTTCCGTCCGAACGCTTCGCGTCGTTCTGGTCGCTGGTTGCTGACTGTCTGAAGCCGGATGGACGAGTGTTCTTCGTCGACGACGGGTACCGCACCGTCGAGGAACTCATCGAGGGTGAGGACTCCCCGGTCATCCAACGACGGCTCAACGACGGGACGTCGTACCGGATCGTCAAGGTCCCGTACCAGCCCGAAGACCTCGAACAGCGGCTCGAACGGCTGGGCTGGCACATCAAGGTTCATCCGACATCCGGACCGTTCTACTGGGGCGCGGGGAACCGCGCTCGCCCGCCGCAGCCTTAGGAAAGGTTGTTGGGGCCTTCGCTTCCTGTCATACGCCCGGGTACGACGGCGCCCAGAGCTAGCAACTGGTACGGCCATTCGCGGAAAGTGTCGGTGGTCCCGCCTAACGTGGCGGTCATGGTGGACCGCCGGCAGGTCATGCGTTTCCGGATTCGCGCCCAGCAGCTGGATCGGGACCGGGGCGAGCTGGGCGACACCGCCGTGCTCGACATCGGCGTGCAGGACACCGGCCCGGACGGCGCCCGCTGGGCGCTGGCGGTGCGCGGGGTCGACGTCGCCGGACTGTCCGACGAGGAGCTGGTTCTGCTGTGGACGGTGCGTGGCGCTCCGCACCTGTACCGCCGGGCCGACGTCGGGCGGGTGGCTGCCGCGGTGGAGCCGTTCTCCGACGCCGACGCGGGCAAGCGCATCTACGACGCGGCGAAGCCGTTGCGGGCCGGCGGCATCGGTAACCTCGCAGCGCTCGACGAGGTAGCCGCGCGGATGCGGGCCATCGTCACCAAGCCCACCGTGAAGGGGGAGGTTTCCCGCCGGCTGGCCACGGTGATGCCCGAGCCGTATCTGCGGTCCTGCCGGCCGTGCAACGCCATCCACCTGTACGAGATGCCGTTCCGGCTGGCCGCCGTGCGGGCCGGGCTGGAGCTGGAGCCGGGCACCTCGCCGCCGGTACTGCGCAGGATCGCCGGCTTCGCGAAGGCGGCCACCGCGGGCGACCGGTTCGACCTGATCCGGGGGTACCTCCGGCTGCTCGGCCCGGCGACGCCCAAGCACGTGGCCAGTTACCTCGACGCACCGGTAAAGGACGTGGTCGCCCGCTGGCCCGAGGACGTGGTCGAGGTGGTGGTCGATGGCGAGCGGCGTGCGCTGCTGGCCGCCGACGCCGAGGCGCTGGAGTCGGCCGACGCCACGCCGACCCGCCTGCTCGGCCCGTTCGACCTGTTCCTGCAGGCCAAAGATCGCACGACGCTGGTCACCGATGCCGAGCGGGCCAGACAGCTGTGGCCCGTCCTGGGCCGCCCCGGCGCCGTGCTGGCCGGCGGCGAACTGGTCGGCACCTGGCGCCCCAGGCAGTCCGGCGGCAAGCTCACCGTCGCGGTCCAGCAGTGGCAGCGGCTGACGGCCGCCACCCGCAACGCCATCGCGGAACAGGCCGAGCGCCTCGCCGCGTACCGCCAGGTGAGCCTGACCGGCGTCGACTTCGGCTGAGGTACTCCGCGGCGCGACTCGATCGGACCGGGCCGTCCGTTCACCCTTCCGGTCGCGGTCGTCGTGCCGGCGAGCCTCTTCCGCCAGATCCCGCGGTCGGTGTCGTGGTGACCTGCCCGCGGCCGGTGGCGAACATGCGGCGGAGCGCACCGGGGGTCTGCCCGATCTCACGACGCAGCAATCTGGTCAGGTGGGCCTGATCGGAGAATCCGGTCTCCATGGCCAACCGGGCGAGATTCGTCTCGCCGGAGGCGAGTTGGTCAAGAGCCGCCCTGAGCCGCAGCCACGTCCGGTAACCGGTGATGGTGCAACCCGTCGTGCGCCGGAACACCCGGCTCAGGTGATAGGGGGAGAGGCCGGTGTGCCGGGCCAAGTCGGTCAACGACGCCGAGAGGTCGACGGCCAGCCGCTCCCGTACCTGGTCGACGGCCCGGCGCGACGTGCGCGGGCCGGGCAGGCGGCCAACCGGTCCGCAGCCGTCGGCCACGGCACCGGCCAGCACCGCGCCGACCAGGACGTGGGCGCGCTCGGCAAGCTCGTCCGGCGTCGCGCCGGAGCGTGCCCGGGCCAGTAAGGCACGATGCGCGACGTCGATCTGTGGCGTGGTTTCGATCGCGGTGTCCGGCACTCCGCCCGCCCCCAGCAGCGCCGACATCTCCTCGTCGCAGACCGCGATCGAGGTGCACCGGTCGCCCCCGGCGGGATGAGCGAAGGCCTCCTCGGTGCCTGGCCGCGGCAGATAGCCGGTGGAGGAGTCCAGCACCATCTCCCGGGTGCCGACCCGGCGCCGGAACAGACCTGACCTGATCAACACCACGGTGCGGCGCTCGACCAGTTCGGGCGCGCTCCAGCCAGGCGGTTCGTGGGCGCAGCGGACGTCGTTGACCACGACGGTCGGGGTCGCCACGATGGTCTGGCCGGTGAGCACGGTGCCACGCTAGCGTCGGCCTCCGACATCGCAAGAACGTTCAAGACGCCCGCCGCCGGCGCGACGATGCTGGGCGCCATGGACAACCCGTTGCTGCACTACCTGACTGCCACCGGCCCGCACCCGGATCTCGGTGCGAACGCCGACCTCTACGGACAGTTCATCGGCTCCTGGGACGTGGACAACCACTACTTCGACGAGTCGACCGGCGAGTGGCGGGACACCAAGCGCGAAGTTCACTTCGGCTGGATCCTCGGCGGTCGCGCCATCCAGGACCTCTGGGGCCATCCCGAGCGGGGGTTCGGGACCACCATCCGGTGTTACGACCCGGCGATCGACGCCTGGCGGATCGGCTGGTTCTCCCCGCGGAGCGGGTCCTACTGCACGCTCATCGGTCGCCGGCAGGGCGACGTGATCATGCAGGAGGGCCACCAGCAGGACGGCCGACCCATCCGCTGGACGTTCAACGACATCACGCCAGATTCCTTCGTCTGGCGCGGGGAGATCTCCGACGACGGCGGCAAGACCTACCGGTTCGAACAGGAGATGCGCGCCCGCCGCCGCCAGTGAGGGCGACATTGCAGGATGACGCCGGCGCGGCCCGACCCTGGGCCGGCGTCGGCATTTCCTTTCTACAGACCCCACCTCTTCCACGACACCGACCACGCTGTGACCCGTCGTACTCCCGGTGGTGAGCTGCTTCACTTTGAGGATGGCAGCGTGGGCCGTTGTGGGCCGCGAGCGCGAGCTCGCCGAGCTCGACCGGGTGTGGGCCGAAGCGGTCGCTGGTGCGGGATGCCTGCTGGTCCTGGACGGTGAGGCCGGCATCGGCAAGACCGCGCTCGCCGTGCGGCTGGCCGAGACCGCGGCGGTGGCGCCGGTGTGGGTGTCGTGTGCGGACCAGGCGGTGCCGGCGCCGCAGGGCGTGCTGGCAGCCGTGATCGCGGGTCTGGGGCTGGCGCCGCAGCCGACTTACGCCGCTGCGGACGGCGACGCCCGCGTGGTCGCGTTGGCGAGCGCCTTCGCTCGTGCGATGGCCGAAGGGGTGGACCGCCCCCAGTTGGTCGTCGTCGACGATGTGCAGTGGGCCGACGAGGTGTCACTGCGGGTGCTGGCGCTGGCCGCGCCGCAGGTCCGTGAGTCGCGGGTCCTGGTCGTTGCCACCTTGCGGACAGGGGAGGCGCTGCCAGCGGCGAGGCGACGGGCCGTCGCCGCGTTGCTTCGAGCGGCGCGGCGGATTCCCGTGGTGCCGCTGGACGACGAGGCGGCCCGCAAGGTTGTCGTAGCCCGCGGCCCCCCCCCAAGATCTAAAAA
>JADGHA010000469.1 GCA_019689695.1 Micromonosporaceae bacterium
CGCCCGGCCCCCACCTCCGCGGGGGGGGCGCGGCTGGGTCGGGATGGGACGCAGGGGTGCGGCCGCGCAGATCGGCCGTTGGCGGGGCAAGGGCGATCGAGCGGGCCGCCGGAAACGCGGCGGCGATCTGGTCCCGGTGCTCCACAAACACCAGGCTCCGGCCTGCCGCGGCGCGTTCGGCCAAGTGGCTGGCGAGGCTGGCGAGCGAATCGTCGTCGAACCCGTCGGCTGCCTCGTCCAGCAACAGCAGACACGGATCGTGCAGCAGGGCCAGCAGCACCCCCAGTTGCTGGCGCATGCCGTGGGAGTACCGCCGGACCTCGGTGTCGATGGCGCGCACGGCAGCCCAGCTCGGGAACTGGTCCAGCAGATCAGGCAGTGCCCGCCGGTCCAGCCGGTACACCCGCAGCGCCAGCCGGAGGTGCTCGCGGCCTGTCAGGTACGTGAACGGGATCTCCCCAGCCGCGTACCCCAGCCGCCGCTTCGCCGGCATCGGCTGCTCGGCCAAGTCGGCGCCGCAGATCTGGATGCGGCCAGTGCGCGGCGGGTGGATCCCGGCAAGGCAGCGCAGCAGCGTGCTCTTGCCAGCGGCGTTCGGGCCGGTCACCCGGACCGCCTCACCGTGCGCGACGACCATACTCAAGTCGCGGAATACGTCCGGGCCCTGGTAGCGCGCGGAGAGGCCAGCCACGGCGAGCGCCGGCGCCTGGTGTCCGGACCGGTCAGACGTGGGCAAGGTTTGCCTCCACAACAGCGGCGGCGGCGAGCAGAGCCACGCCGATCGCCTGGATCACCAGCCATCGCCGCCAGTCGGGTGGCGGCGCGATGCGGGTTCGGCCCAGCAGCCGGCGGACCAGCCGCACCCCGACCAACATGCTGGCCGCGCCGCAGATCACATAGGCGGCCAGTTCGAGCGGCATGTGCGGCAGAATGCCGACCACCACCAAGTGGCCCTCACCGGCCACGACCTGCTTGGCCGCGACCCAGCCCAGCAGCATTCCGTTCAGGCCCATGATCCCGACGACCAGCACCCCGCCGGTCAGCGTGCCTCCGGCCAGCCAGATGAGAACGCCGAGGTTGTGCACGAAGATCTGCCAGGCCGGCCGGTGCGTCTGGTCCGGGCCGATGGCTCCGGCTGCGGTCGACAGCGCGCCCGCCGTGCCGAGCGCGACACCGACCAGGTAGGCGCCGAAAGTGATGGCGACCGCCAGGACACCGGGGTGCCGGCTGGCCGGTCGAGGCCCGCTCGAAGCGTTCGCGACGGTGGTCATGGGTTCCTCCTCGATACGAACCGGGCGGCCAGGTGCCCGGAGAGCCCGATCACCACGTCGGCGAGGACCAACGCCAGTGCCACCGGCACCGGGCAGCCCAGGACCGCCGCGAGCGCAGTGGCGACCGCCCGGGCCAGCACGTATGCCGACAGCAACAGGTAGCCGACCAGGCGGGCGACGCCGGACCAGGCAAGGCCGACCGCGAGCCACCCGGTGAGCGTGAACGGCGCCGAAGCCGCCGCCACCAGCGTCGCCACCGGCACTGGTGCACCGGCCAGGCGTACCGCGGCCAGCAGACCGGTGAAGACCGCGGCGGCACCGACCGCTCCGGCGGTACAGAGCAGATGCCGCATCCAGGACACGGCCGCCAGTGGCAGCGGCGCCTGGCGTAGCCAGTCCCGGGCCGCCGACGGTAGCGCGGTCGTCGTCCACAGTTGACGGTAGCCAGCCGTGATCGCGGGCGCGGTCATCACCGCCACAGAAAAGACCACCGGGGCCGGTACCGGCTGGGACCCGAGCGCCATCACGGCGGCCCCGACCAGGGCCAGCACCGCAGCGAGCGGAGCGACCAGCGCCAGGTCGGACCGGCCGACGCGGTGCCATACCAGGTCGAGGAGCAAGCCGCGGGAGCCGACCCGGGCCAGCCGGCCAGCGCGTGCCGGACGCACCGCCCCCACATCGATCTGGATGATCCTGTCCAGCCGAGTGAGAAGCCACCATGTGGCCATTGCGCAGATCGCCACCATCGTCACGGCGGCGGCCGGCGATGCGCGGCCGAGCAGGGTCAGACCGGGTGTTGCGACCACCTGGGCCGCAGCGCCGGGCACACCGGTCAGGTTCGGGAACGGGATCGCGATCGCCATCACGGACAGCCCGAGCGGCACCGTGACGAACCCCGGACCGAGCCTTACCTTGCGGCGTGCGCCGAGCGCGAGCGCCGCCGCGATCGGCGGCAACGGCACCAGCACCGCGGCAGCGACAATCTCGAGTGGGCCTGTCCACGCCTGCGGCGCGGCCAACGCACCCGCAGCAGTGGCGCCGACCAGCGTGGCCGTGAACAGGGCGCCGCGCAGCAGGCCGGCAGCCACCAGCAAGCGCCGCAACGCGGATGCCGACAGCGGCCGGGGGGCTGCCCAGGCGCGCAGGTCGGGCACTTGTGCCGCAGACTCCTCACCGGTCACCAGCACGTTGGCGAAAATCAACAACAGGCCGGTAAGGCTCAGAACGGCAATGTTGGGGACTGGTAGATCTCCGGCCGGCCCAGCATCCACGAGCAGGCGGCGCACCTGGACCGCGAGCAAGGCCAGAATGCCTACGGCCACGGCAAGTTCGGCCACGGCCACCGCCGGGCGGCGGCTGAGCAGCCGCTGCACCCGCAGCTCGCTCCGCCACAGCAGGAGTGCCACGCCGATCATCCGATCCTCCCCTGACATCGGTGCGGCCGCCAGCGGGTGGTGCGGGGCACCTACCCCACACCACCCGCCCGCAGCACACGCCGGTCACCGCGTTGACGACCTACCAACCGATGGCGTAAGCGGCACCAAAGATGGCGATCAAGGCCTCGACGGTGACCTCGACCGGGATGACCCACGGAAAGAGCAGGGCAAGCTCCCAGCTACCAGCAGTGATCAGCGAAACGATCAGCGCGGCGACGTCATAGGTGACGTGGAAGTGATCGATCAGCCGGCCAATCGGGCTGGCCAGCACGGCCAGCGGTGCGACAACCGCCGCCGCCAGGGCGATCAGCGCCGGCCGGCGCCGCGCAACGCGACGGCCAGTCAACTCCATAGTGGACATTGCTCCTCCAAGCGGTGTGCAGGTTACCAACCGATCGCCACGCCGGTGCCGGCAGCGATGATGATTG
>JADGHA010000470.1 GCA_019689695.1 Micromonosporaceae bacterium
CTCCGCTGCCGCGCGCCGCCCCCATCCGCCTGCCCGGGGAGGAGCGGGGCAGCGTCCCGGTGCGCACGCCCGCGCCCCGGGACCCGAGTCCGCCGCCACAACCCTCCGCACCGGCGTCCGGGCGGGCCACGGTTCCGGTCGCCCGGCCGGTACGGCGTGCCTCACCCGGGGACATGGCGCCGCTCGGCGCGGCCCCGCGGCCGAAACCCGTGCCGGTGACCAGGCCGGCGCCCTCGGCAGGGCGGCCCGCCCCGGAATCCGGGGCGGGTGAGGACGACGGCTCAGCGCGGGCCGGCGATCGCCGCGGCTGAACCGGCCGCGCAACGGAAGGTCATTTGCAACGTTTGCCCGTTATGTCGCGGGGCATCTGCCGCCTATGACTGACCGCGACCGAACTGAACGGGCGGACCTCGCCCGCGCTCAGGGATTCTTCAACCTGGTGGGCGGCCTGTGGCCGATCGTCCACCGGCGCAGCTTCGAGAAGGTTTTCGGCCCCAAGACCGACACCTGGCTGGAGCTGACGGTCGCCGGGCTGCTCGCCGCGGTGGGCTGGAGCCAGCTCCGCGCGGCCTCCTCCCCCGAGGGCGTACGGCACGCCCGCCGGATCGGCATCGCCACGGCCGCCACCCTCTTGGCGATCGATCTGATCTACGTCACCCGCGGCCGGATCCGGCCGACGTACCTGGCCGACGCGATCGCCGAGGCCTGGTGGATCAAGGCGTGGCTGCGCCCGGCCGGGCCGCCCGCGGCCAAGGGACCGTCCCGCGTGATCAAGGCGGCCCCGGTCGTGATGGGCAGGGGGGCGCCGGTCAAGAGCGGCGGCAAGGTGGGCGCGCTGACCACCGGCTGTGCGACCGCCGCGGCACTGGTGGCGTACGCGGTGAACCGCCGGGCGCAGCGGCGGCAGGCGCCCGCGGAGCGGCCGCAGGTCGGAGCCGAGCGGTACCAGCCCGTCTCCTCCGGCTGAGCCGGACGCTCCGCCCGGTCCGGTTGCGTTCCCCGGCACATCGCCCGTGGAAGGAGGCGCGTCCCGCCCGAGCCCGGCGGGATGCGCCTTCCCGTGTGGGTCCCGCTGTGAATTCGGGCCGCGGGTTCACGACGACTCCGGTCAGGTATGAGGAGATCACGATTCCGCTGCCGGTCCGTGCCGCCCCGTCGGGCAGCGGCGAAGGTCATCGGGGCGGCGAGCCCTGGGCTCGGCGCGGCAATCCACGTTCCGGCCGATGATCCCCTCCGATCGAGAATGCTCGCCGGCGTGCGGGGCCGCCGCGGGCTCTGCGCGCCCAGCGACACGCAGGCGGCGCGGAGAACCCCGGCGTGGCCCATGCCGGCGGGTAAGTTGATCAACCCGACTCCTCGCTTACCGGATCAAAACCGATCTTTGGTATGGGTCAGGGCTTATCAGGATGTGCTCGGGTACATGCCGGGGTGTCGGTACCGCGGACCAGGAAAGGGTGGTAACGACATGGTCCGACCCGCTGGCGTAGAGCACCATCCCGACGTAGCGGAACTGCGCCGGACATACGACGAGGCGGGCTCCACGCCTCCCGCCCAGATGATGGACGGACTCACCTTGCTCGCGGGTGTGTACCTCGCCATCTCGCCGTGGATCGTCGGGTTCGTGGGCAATACGGCCCTCACCGTGAACAACCTCATCGTCGGCCTGATGGTGGCCGCCCTTGCCCTGGGCTGCGCCTGGGCCTTCGGCCGCACCTACGGAGTGAGCTGGGTCATCCCGCTGCTCGGCCTCTGGACGATCTTCTCGCCCTGGCTGGTGCGCGGCGGTGACGTGCGCACCGGGGGCATGATCACGAACAACATCATCACCGGGATCGTCATCCTCGTGCTCGGCCTGGCGGCGATGATGGTCGCCATGCGGTTCCGCTCACGCGGCCGGCGGTAGGAACCCGGCCGCCACGCGCGCAGGCGGCGCGCCAGCGCGGGGCCTGCACGAACGCAGAAGGGGGATACGCCCGCGCCGTGCTCACGGCGCGGGCCGCTTCGCACAACCGGCCCCGGGAACGGCTCGAGACGGCTCATGCATCGCCCGGCGGGCAGGCCGGACACCGGCCCCGCCGGGCGATGCCCTTTCCGCTCGGCCGGTCCCTCCCGGACGGCCATCCGGTGCCGTCCCGGCTCATCCTCGCCGCCCTCGGTGTCGCGGTGAGCTTCTCCCGGCCGAGGGCTCGGTACGGGCCGCAGGGCCGGCTCGACCGCCTCCTGGCGCGCTTGGCCTGGCCTTGGGGCGGCCGCGCCGGCGGCGCCAACGGGCGCCACCGGATGCCCGTGACCCGAAGGCCGCCGGCGGCCCCGTCCGGCGTACCCGGTCGCGCACGCCGTCAGGGGCCCGATGACCGCCAGGCCATCTCCCACGCGCCGGGATGATCAGGAGGAGAACGCTCGGACGAGGGCTCCTGGAGCTTCTCCCGCGCACGCGGGGCTGATCAGCGCGATCGAGGCTCTCTACGACCTGAGCGACATCTTCTCCCCGCGCACACGGGAATGATCCCGGCCACGCTCGCACACGCGCTCACGTGCGCGGTGCGAGCAGGCCTGATCAAATGAGGCGGCGGGCGGCCACGACGATGCCGTCCTCGTCGCTGTAGAGCCAGTGCCCGGGGCGGAACTCCACTCCCCCGAAGCTCACCGGCACGTCCACCTCCCCGGCGCCGTCCTTGGCGCTCTTGCGCGGGTTCGACCCGAGCGCCTTTATGCCGAGGTCCAGGGTGCGCAGGGTCGCCACGTCCCGCACCGCCCCGTTGATCACCACGCCGGCCCAGCCGTTCTCCACGGCGGACCGGGCGATCACGTCGCCCATGAGGGCCGAGGCGAGGGAGCCGCCGCCGTCGACCACCAGCACGCGGCCCTCCCCCGGGCCGCTGAGAACCCGCTTCACCAGGGCGTTGTCGCGGAAGCAGCGGATGGTCGCGATCGGCCCCGCGAACGCGGTGCGTCCCCCGTACTGGATGAACTGCGTCTCACAGCTGGCCAGCTCGGCGTCGAACTCGTCGATCAGATCGGCGGTGGCGAACTTCATGCCCGGGAGCCTAGCCACCGCCGATCAGCGGCCTTCCGCGGGGGGCGCGGTCGCGCGGGCCCGGAGCCCGGCCACCGCCGATCGCGTCCCGCGG
>JADGHA010000471.1 GCA_019689695.1 Micromonosporaceae bacterium
GCCCCGATGTCGGTGTTCTTGTCCAGCGGGTCGCCCACCCGCAGCCGGGTCATCCGCCGCTTCAGCGCGTCCAGCAGGTCGTCCACGATGGACTCCTGGACCAGCAGCCGGGAGCCGGCGCAGCAGACGTGGCCCTGGTTGAAGAAGATGCCGTTGACGATCCCCTCGACCGCCTGGTCGATCGGCGCGTCGTCGAAGACGATGTTCGCCGCCTTGCCGCCCAGCTCCAGGGTGAGCCGCTTGCGGCTGCCCGCCACCGATCGGGCGATCTCCCGGCCGACCTCGGTGGATCCGGTGAACGCCACCTTGTCCACGTCGGCGTGGGTGACCAGCGCGCGCCCGGTCGCGCCGGCCCCGGTGACGATGTTGACCACACCGGGCGGCAGGTCGGCCTGCTGGCAGATCTCGGCGAACACCAGCGCGGTCAGCGGCGTGGTCTCGGCCGGCTTGAGCACCACCGTGTTGCCGCAGGCGAGCGCCGGGGCGATCTTCCAGGCGAGCATGAGCAGCGGGAAGTTCCACGGGATGACCTGCCCGGCCACACCCAGCGGCCGGGGGTCCGGTCCGAACCCGGCGTACCGCAGCTTGTCCGCCCAGCCCGCGTAGTAGAAGAAGTGCGCAGCGACCAGCGGCAGGTCCACGTCCCGCGACTCGCGGATCGGCTTGCCGTTGTCCAGGGACTCCAGTACGGCCAGCTCGCGCGCCCGCTCCTGGATGATCCGGGCGATCCGGAACAGGTACTTGGCCCGCTCGGTGCCGGGCATCGGGCCCCAGACCCGCTCGTACGCCGCCCGCGCCGCGCGCACCGCACGATCCACATCGGATGGACCGGCGTCGACCACCTCGGCGAGCACCTCCTCGGTTGCCGGGTTGATCGACTTGATCGGCGTCCCATCCGTCGGCTCGACGAACTCGCCGTCGATGAACAGTCCGTACGACGACTTGATGTCTACGATGGAGCGCGACTCGGGCGCTGGCGCGTACTCGAACACAGTCAGTCCAAAGTAAAGTAGTCGGGCCCGGAGTAGTGCCCGGTGCGGGCCTTGGTGCGCTGCATGAGCAGGTCGTTGAGGAGTGTGGAGGCGCCGATCCGGAACAGGTCCGGGGTGAGCCACTCCTCGCCAGCGGTCTCGTTCACCAGCACCAGATACTTGATGGCGTCCTTGGCGGTGCGGATCCCGCCGGCCGGCTTGACCCCGACCCGGCGCCCGGTCGCGGCGTGGAAGTCGCGGACCGCCTCCAGCATCACCAGGGTGACCGGCGCGGTGGCCGCCGGCTGCACCTTGCCGGTGGAGGTCTTGATGAAGTCGCCACCGGCGAGCATGGCCAGCCAGGAGGCTCGCCGCACGTTGTCGTAGGTGGCGAGCTCGCCGGTCTCCAGGATCACCTTCAGGTGCGCCGCCCCGCAGGCCTGCTTGACCGCCTGGATCTCCTCGAACACCTCCAGGTAGCGGCCGGAGAGGAAGGCGCCCCGGTTGATCACCATGTCCACCTCGTCCGCGCCGGCCGCGACCGCGGCGCCCACCTCCTCCAGCCGGACCGCGAGCGGGGCCTGGCCGGAGGGGAACGCCGTGGCGACGCTCGCCACCCGCACGGCGGAGTTCGCCAGGGCGGCCGCGGCGACCGGGACGAGCGACGGGTAGACGCAGACGGCCGCGACCGCGGGGCACGAGCCATCGGCCGGGTCCGGCCGCTGCGCCTTGGCGCACAGCGCGCGTACCTTGCCCGGGGTGTCCGCGCCTTCCAGCGTGGTCAGGTCGACCATGCGGATGGCCAGGTCAATGGCCCACTGCTTGGCCGTGGTCTTGATCGAGCGGGTGCCGAGCACCGCCGCCCGCTGCTCCGCGCCGACCTGGTCGACGCCGGGCAGCCCGTGCAGGAACGCCCGCAGGGCGGCGTCGGAGCGGGCGACATCGGCGAGGGGGGACTCGACCAGGGCAGTCATGACGGAGAGTCTACGCGCGAGTCGGATAGCCGATCTTGATCGCTCACCGTTAGGTTGTCAGCCGTGGACGTACTCGTCGTCGAGCATCCGCTCGTCCTGTCGCGGCTCACCGCCATGCGCGACGTGCGCACCGACTCCGCCGCGTTCCGTGCCGCGCTGCACGAGCTAACCACCATGCTGGTGTACGAGGCGGCGCGTTCGTTCGCCGTGGAGCGGTACCTGGTGCAGACGCCGGTGGCCACCGCCGAGGGGGTCCGGCTGGCCCACCCGCCGCTGCTGGTCCCGGTGCTGCGGGCCGGCCTGGGCATGGCCGACTCGGCGCTGGCGCTGCTGCCGGAGTCCTCGATGGGCTTCGTCGGGCTGGCCCGCGACGAGCACACATTCCAGCCGCGCGCCTACATGGAGTCGCTGCCGGAGGACCTCACCGGCCTGCCCGTGCTGGTGCTCGACCCGATGCTCGCCACCGGAGGCTCGCTGGAGCACTGCTGCCGGTTGCTCGCCGACCGCGGCTGCACGTACATCACGGTGGTCTGCGTGCTCGCCGCGCCGGCCGGCATCGAACGGCTGGAGCGGTCCGGGCTGCCGCTGCGGATCGTCACCGCCGCGATCGACGAGGGATTGAACGACAAGATGTTCATCGTGCCCGGGCTGGGGGACGCTGGAGACCGGCAGTTCGGCGGCATGCCGAGGTTCTGAAGATTCCGGGGGTCAGCCATGTCGTCCATCCCGCTCGCCGAGGAGCTGCTGCTGCTCGGGTACGACGACCAGTCGGGCAAGGCGACGGTCTCGCGGATCGGGCTCGACCTGGGCATGGCCGCCGCAGTCATGATCGAGCTGGCCCTCGCCGGCCGGATCCGGCTGGGCGACGGGAAGACGGTGACCGTCATCGACCCGAGCCCCGTCGGCCACCCGGTCGCCGACCGCGTGCTCGCCCGCATCGCCGCGGACTCCCCGCACACCGTGGCCTCCTGGGTCCAGCGGCTGCGGCACGGCCTGCGCGAGGACGTGCTGCGGGACCTCTGCACCCGCGGCGTGGTCCGCGAGCTGGACGAGACCGCGCTCGGGTTCATCACCCTGCACCGCTACCCGGTGGTGAACCCGGAGCCGGAGGCCGAGCTGCGCTCCCGGCTGGCCGCGGCGCTCACCGGTGACGGCCCGCCGGACGAGCGCACCGCGGCGCTGGC
>JADGHA010000472.1 GCA_019689695.1 Micromonosporaceae bacterium
GTTCGGCACCGGCGGCGGGGGCGGGGACGGCACCGGCAGCGGCCGGGCGGCACCGGGTCCTCTGTGGACCTGTTCGCGAACCTGTCCGGGCAGCTCAAGCAGGACAAGGAGGAGGAGCTGGTCCGCGTCCGCACCGACGACCCCGACCCGTACTACCTGCGCTTCGGTGTCGCCGATCGGGTGACCAACGCGGGCTTCGCGGCACGGCGCCCGGTCGGCCACCCGGCCAGTCGCGGCATCCCGGACGTACCGCCGCGCGACGGCGTCACGGTGCGGCAGTACCACGCGACGGTCGAGGTCACCGGCCTGACCCAGAACCTGCTGCCGGTCTACCTGCAGCCGGTCAACTTCGACGGGATCGACGCCAACTGGTACTACGACGAGCGCACCCAGGTGTTCTACTCCAACCGGGCACGCGCGAAGGGCAAGAAGTACTCGTTCGACTACGTGCGCAGCGACTACACCCCGGCCGCCCTGGAACGGGCGAAGCCGCTTCCGCCCACCGACCCGATCCAGCAGCTGTACACCCAGGTGCCGCTAGTGCAGGAGATCCAGGACCGGGTGGCGTCGCTGACCGCCGGCAAGGAGACCGTGTACGACCGGGTCAGGGCCATCTTCAACTTCTTCTCCCGCGAAAACGGCTTCACCTACAGCCTGGAGACCGAGAGCGGGACGAGCGGGTCGGCCATCGTCGACTTCCTCACCAACAAGGCCGGTTTCTGCGAGCAGTACGCGGCGGCGATGGCCTGGCTCGTGCGCACCGCCGGCATCCCGGCGCGGGTGGCCTTCGGCTTCACCCGCGGCACCCGGACCGACGGCGACTACCGGGTCCTCACCACCAAGAACCTGCACGCGTGGACCGAGGTCTACTTCGACGGCTTCGGCTGGGTGCCGTTCGACGCCACGCCGGCCACCTCGGTCCCCGGGTCGAACCCGACGATCTGGGCTCCCGACCGCGACGCGCCGGCCCAGCCCGACACACCCGGGGCGCAGGCGCCAGCGGACGACGGCGCGGATTCCGCGGGCGCCGACCCCAACGACCCCACCCGGAAGGACCCGAGCGAGCAAGTGCCGGCCGGTGGCCCGGCGATCGAGCCGAGCGCCTCGAACTGGCCGTGGTGGACGCTCGGCCTCGCGGTCCTGGTGCTGGCGGTCCTCGCCGTCCCGGCCCTGCGCCGCACCGCGCTGCGCCGCCGCCGGCTGACCGCGCGCGCCGCGCACGTCACGCCTGCCACCAGCGCCGTCGTCACGCGGGACGGTGTCGGCGCCGACCCGTACGCCGCGGACCGGCAGATCCTGGTCACCGGCGATGCCGCGGCGGCCGCCCGCGCGGACGCGCACGCCGCCTGGGCCGAGCTGCTGGACACCATGGTCGACTTCCGGATCCCGGTGGACCCGACGGAGACGCCGCGGGCGACCGCCGAGCGACTGGTCCGGGCCGAGCGCCTGGAGCCCATTGGGCAGGATGCGCAGGCTGGGGCGGGGACGACCGCGCGGCATGGGAAAGCGGCCGGGGACCTGTCGCCGGCCGATGCGGTACGGCTGCTCGGGCGTGCGGAGGAACGCGCCCGCTATGCCCGGGACCCGCTGAGCACCGAGCTTCTGGTGCCTTCGCTACGGACGGTCCGCCGGGCGTTCGCCGGCAACGCCGACCGGCGCACCCGGATCATGGCGGTGCTTCTGCCACCCTCGGTGGTGGAGCGGTGGCGGTGGACGGCGATCGAGACTTCCAGTCGCGCCGCGAACGCGGTGGGCCGCTGGGGTGCGGCGCTCAGTCCGCGCCGGCTGCTACCCCGGCGAAGCTAGGCGGCCGCCGGCTTGCCCTGGTGGCGCGACCGGCTGCTGCCCTGGTCGGGGGGCTGGACCGCGCCCTTTGGCCCTTTGACCGCAGCTAGGCCGCGGCGGGGCTGGTCAGCGGTGGCCCTCCGGCCGCTGCCGCCAGCGCTCGGCCAGCCGGTCGACGATCGAGCTGCGCCGCTGCCGGGTCGAGCGGCCGGCGGAGCCGCCCACCACCCGCAGGTCAGGTCCTTGGGCGCGGCGGTGTGACTGCATCGCGAACGCGGCCGCACCCAGCATGACCACGAAACCGGCCACGCCGAGCAGCGGCGTCTTGTTGACGGTGCCGAAGACCACCAGCGCCAGCCCGGCGACGATCACGCCGGCGGCGACGAGCAGCCGACGCCGCGCGTGCAGGCGCGGGTCGCTGGCGCGCACAGCCGAGGCGAACTTGGGATCCTCGGCAAGCGACCGCTCGATCTGCTCGAACAGCCGCTGCTCGTGCTCCGAGAGCGGCACGGCACTCCTCCCCGGTCAACGAGGGCCGATCCGGGACGGACCGACAGACCGTGGCAGCCAAGCGGCTGCTTACCGCAAGTCTACGAGGGGCCCCGGCAGTCGGAAAGCGGGTCGGCCGACGGCCACATGAGCATTCTAGCCGCTGACGGCGCACCGTGCCGCCGAGTCAGGAAGGGGCGTCCGGCGCCTTCGGGCTGGCCGCCCACAGGTCGGCCGTGCCGAGCAGGCTCGCCGGCTGGACCACGGAGCGGCCGAACCGCTGCGCCGCGGCGTCCACTGCCGCCTCCGCCTCGCGCCAGCCACGCTCGGGTGTGCCCAGCATCACCTGGCGTGCGGCGCCCTCGGCGGCGACCAGGCCCTCCACCCGTACGCCGATCAGCCGCACCGGCGGCGGCCCGCCCGCGAACAGCGCCTCGAACAGGGCCCAGGCCGTCTCGAAGATCTCGCGGGCCACGTCGGTGCCGCCGGGCAGCGTGCG
This sequence comes from Micromonosporaceae bacterium, assembly GCA_019689695.1. GTDB lineage: Bacteria > Actinomycetota > Actinomycetes > Mycobacteriales > Micromonosporaceae > JADGHA01. The sequence goes on from JADGHA010000472.1 coordinate 2,774, forward strand.
CGAGCGGCTCACGGTCCGGAAGTCGGCGAGCCGCACCTTGATCGACACGGTGCGCCCGACCACCCCGCCGTGGCGCATCCGCCGGCCCACCTTGGCCGCCAGCGCCAGCATCGCCCGGCGCAGCGCGGCGGCGTCGGAGACGTCCTGGTCGAAGGTGGTCTCCGCACCCACCGACTTCTCCACCTGGTCCGGGTTGACCCGCCGCGGGTCGCGGCCCCAGGACAGCTCGTGCAGGTGGGTGGCGGCGGCGTCGCCGACCGCCGCGCGCAGCATCCCCACCGGCGCCTGCGCCAGGTCGCCCACCGTGGTCAGGCCCAGCCGGCGCAGCACCTGCGCGGCCCGCTCCCCCACCCCC
>JADGHA010000473.1 GCA_019689695.1 Micromonosporaceae bacterium
CTGCCGCCTCGGCAAGCGCCACCCCCACCGCCACGCCGCCCGGCGGTCCCGTCACGCCGGCCGCCGACGCGCCGCCCGAGGCCGTGGTCGACCTGCTCGGCATGCTCGCGTACGGCGAGCTGCTCGCCTTCGACCGGATGGCGGCCGACGCACGCCTCGCCCCGGACCTGCGCCGGCGCGCGGTGCTGAGCGAGATGGCCGCGGTGGAGATCGCCAACTACCGCCGGCTGGCCCGGCGGCTGACCGAGCTCGGCGTGGACCCCGAGCAGGCGATGCTGCCCTACGTGGCGGCCCTGCAGGCGTACCACGACAAGACCGAGCCGAAAGACTGGCTGGAGGCGCTGACCAAGGCGTACGTCGGGGACGGGGTCGCCGACGACTTCTTCCGGGAGATCGCGAAGCTGCTCTCGTCACCGGACCGGGAGCTGGTGCTCGACGTGCTGCACGACTCGCAGTACGCCGAGTTCGCCGCCGCGGAGATCCAGGCGGCCATCGCCGCTGACCCGAAGGTGGCCAACCGGCTGTCCATGTGGGCGCGCCGGCTGGTCGGCGAGGGGCTGTCCCAGGCGCAGCGGGTGGCCGCGGAGCGGGTGGCGCTGGCCACGCTGATCGTGGTCGGCTCGGGCGACCAGGCCGGCGTGCAAGCGCTGCTCAAGCGGCTCACCTCGGCGCACACCGCGCGCATGGCCGCGGTCGGCCTGAACAACTGACCTGCCCCGGTGGGCGGCCGTGGTCAGCGGGCGATGAAGCCCACCGGGCGCGGCGACGCCTCGGCGATCTCGACGTACGCCAGCTTGTCGATCGGGACGATGACGCGGCGGCCCTTCTCGTCCACCAGCGTCAGCACGGTCTCCTGGCCGGTGATGGCGTCGGTCACGGCCCGCTCGACCTCGGCCGGCGTCTGCGCGCTCTCCAGCACCAGCTCGCGCGGGGCGAACTGCACGCCGATCTTGACCTCCACGTCATCCTCCTGCGTCCCGGGCGCCGCGGTCTGCGACGCCGCGACGAACATACCTCGCGGTCGAGGCGTGGAAACGCAGACCGCCATCCCTCCGGCGGCCCACCCCGAGGTCGGCTCCCCTAGCTCGAGGCCTCGCCCGAGCCCGGCTGCCCCTTGCCCGAGGCCTCGCCGGCCTCGCCCCTGCCTGAGGCCTCGCCCGAGGCCGCCTCGCCCTGCAACGGGAAGCTGGCGATGCCACGCCAGTTCAGCGCGGCCAGCAGCTGCTCCGCCTCGTCCTTCGGCACCTGCCGGCCGCCGGCCAGCCAGAACTGGGCGGCGGTCTCGGCCGCACCGGTGAGCCCGGCGGCGAGCAGCTCGGCGCGGGCCCGGCTCACCCCGGTGTCGGCCATGATGGTCGCGGTGAGCGCCTCGATGCACAGCCGCTCGACCCGGTCCACCCGCTCCCGCACGGCCGGCTCGTTGCGCAGGTCCGACTCGAAGACCAGCCGGAACGCCTCGCTCTCGTGGTCGACGAAGTCGAAGTAGGCCCGCACCGCGCCGCGCACCCGCTCCTTGTTGTCGGTGGTCGCCGCCATCGCGGCGCGGACCTTCTCGACGATCGCGTCGCAGTGCGTGTCCAGCAGCGCGAGGTAGAGCTCCAGCTTGCCGGGGAAGTGCTGGTACAGCACCGGCTTGGAGACTCCGGCGCGCTCGGCGATGTCATCCATCGCGGCCGCGTGGTAGCCCTGGGCGACGAAGACGTCCTGAGCGGCGGCGAGCAGCTGCCGGCGGCGCGCCGAGCGGGGCAGCCGGGTCGGCCGTCCCGGCGTGCGCGGCCCGTGGACCTCGGTTGTCCCGGCGGAGGTCGATGCCTCGCCGGCGGCGTGAGCCCTGCCTGTGGCCGAAGTCATCCGTACCTCCGTAACCGGTCCAACCAGCGAACTTGACCTGACCGACGAATTGACCCGAACTTGCAACTTATCGCCACTACGCGCACACGGTAGCCTCACTGCGGGGCGACCGAGGAGCGCACGGTGGACGAGACAGGCCAACCCGGCGGCGCCGCACCGGGAATCAACGGTAACGGCAGGCACCACTCCGAGCACACCAGGCAGAACGGGACCTGGGTCAGCTCGGAGCCCGCGTGGACCGGTGCCGACGCCGTGCTGGAGGCCGGCTTCGAACCGGTGGTGCCGATCTGGCGCCGGCCGGTGGACCCGCCGCCGCCCGGGCTGGCCGCCCAGCCGGGTGGCGCGCCGCGGGACAACGGCTACCATCCGGCCGACGTGGAACACATTCGTGGTGATCTTCTTCCGGCGGTTCCGGACGAGACCGCCATGGCGCGCGGGTCCGAAGGCGACACCGGGGGATACGGCCCCGCGGGCCCGGCCGGCCCGGTGCCGCCCGCCCAGGCCCCGGCCGGTGCTGGGGCCTATCCGTACCCCGGCACCACCGGGCACGAGGACACCCGGATGGACCGCACCCAGCCGCCGATCATGTCCGACCGAGCACCATCCTCCGAACAGGACATTCCACCTCAACCGGTGCGTCACCATGCGGCGCGCGAGGACACCCCGCTGCACGGGGTACCCCTGGTCGGGCTGCCGGTCTGGCAGGAGGCCACGCAGGCGGCCGCGCAGGAGGCCGCGCCGCCCGGGGAGCACCAGGCAGGCTACGAGCCGCACCGGCCCAACCGGGGGTACGAGCCAGACCGGGAGTACGGGCAACAGCGGTATGACCCGCCCGGGTACGAGGCACCGTGGGATCAGCCGACCTGGAACGAGCCCGCGCATTACGGCCGCCCGTCGCACGGGGAGGCGCGCGCCGTCCCGTCCGCGGTGCCGGCCCGGCCGGGGCCGGACGAGCCGATCGGGCCGGGACCGGCCGGGGTACCGGGGTCCGACGTGGAGCGTGAGTCCGGGCGGGACGCCGGCCATCCGTCCAAGGCGGACAGCGACCGGTGGCCGGAGCCGGACGCCGACCGCGGGCCGGAGCCGGACCGCTGGTCCGGACCGACCGGACCGCGGTCAGAGCTTCACGCCGAGGCGCCCGCCGGCTCGCTGCCACCGGCACCGCCGGTCGAAGCGAGCCCCGCGCCGCCTCCGCCCGGCCCTGCGCAGCCGCCGTCCGCGGACCTGCCGTCGCTGCACCCCGGGGACCGGCGGGCGCCGGTCTCCGGTCCGCCGT
>JADGHA010000474.1 GCA_019689695.1 Micromonosporaceae bacterium
GCACCGCGGCGTCACCGTCCCGCGTCGCCGTGGTGTCACTGTCTCGCGGCGTTGTGGTGTCACTGTCTCGCGGCGCCGTGGCTTCGGCTTCGCCGAGGCCGAGGATGGCGGCGGCGGCGTCCAGCAGCACCTGGCGTACCTCTGTCTCGGGCAACTCGGGGCGGGTGGCCGCGACGAGCGTCGTCCGCAGCACCTCCACCGCGGCCATCGCCCGGATCAGATCGGCGGGTGTCGGGTCGGGGCCGGCCAGCCAGGCCTGCATCCTGGTGCCGAGCTGCTTGATCTCCTCCAGCTTCGGCGCGAGCGCGGTCATCACCGCCGCGACGTCGCGGCACAGCATCGCCGTCGCGGCGCGGTGCCGCAGCATCGTGTCGATCTCCCGCTCGAGGATGAACCGGATGGTGGCGGGCGTCCGCGGCATCCGCCCGGCGGCGTCCATCGTGGCTGCCGAGTCGGCGAGGAACGGCTCCACGATGGCGAGCAGCAGCGCCTGCTTGGACGGGTAGTGGTAGTACAGCGAGGCCTTGGTGATGCCGACCCGGTCGGCGATCTCGCGGAGGCTGGTCTTCTCGTACCCCTGCTGGGTGAACAGCTCGACGGCGGCCGCCCGGATCCGCTCCCTGGTGGTGTCCGCCGGCTCCACCGTCCACCTCCTCGTCGTCATGCCGTGACGCCTTCTCAGCTCCGTCACAGCCCCTCTTGGGCAAGATAGCCCGCAACGGGGGGTTGCTGCCTTCGTCACATTGCCAGCAGCACGGCGTACGGGGTTGCGGTCCCGAAGTACTCTTCCTTACCGTCCGGCCGGTAGATGCCTACCGGCCGGACGGTAGATGGCTGCCGACATGAGAGAGGACAGCATGTTCGGTCGATTGGGGCACCTGGTCGTTCACAACCCGTGGAAGGTCATCGCCGCCTGGGTGCTCGCCGCGGTCGCCATCGTCGCGTTCGCGCCCTCGCTCAGCGACGTGGAGACCCAGGACCAGGCGAACTTCCTGCCCAGCAGCTACGAGTCGGTCAAGGCACAGCAGCTGGCCGAGCAGGCGTTCGGCAAGACCGAGGACGCCACCGCGACCATCGTGGTCAAGCGCGCCGACGGCAAGGCGCTGACCGAGGCTGACCAGAGCAAGGTCGGCAACCTGGCCCAGCGGCTGGAGTCGGCGCAGATCGACCGGGTCACCGGCGTGGTGACCGGGCCGCAGGCCGTGTCGCCGAACAAGCAGGTGCAGCTGGTCACCGTCGGGCTCACCGGTAACCCGGATGACCAGAGGCTGCACGACGCGGTGAAGCGCATCCGCGACGTGTCCGGGTCCACGCTGGCCGGCACCGGCCTGGCCGAGGAGGTCACCGGCGACGTGGCGATGAGCCTGGACAACCAGGACGCGTTCGACACCGCGCTGAAGGTCGTCAGCATCGCGACCATCGCGCTGATCATCGGTCTGCTTCTGTTCATCTACCGCAGCCCGGTCGCCGCCCTGCTGCCGCTGCTCGTGGTGACCGTCGTCAGCATGATCTCCCCGGGCTTGATCGCACTGGTCGCCCAGGCGTTCGACCTGCAGGTCGACCAGTCCCTGCAGATCATCCTGACCATCGTGCTGTACGGCGTCGGCACCGACTACATCCTGTTCCTGCTGTTCCGCTACCGGGAGCGGCTGCGGGCCGGCGAGCCCTCGAAGCAGGCGCTGGTGTCGGCGGTGCGGCGGGTCGGTGAGGTGATCGCCTCGGCCGCAGGCGCCATCGTCATCGCCTTCCTGGCCCTGCTGCTGGCCGTCTTCGGCTTCTTCACCAGCCTCGGCCCGGCCCTGGCCATCGCGGTCGCGGTGATGGCGGCCGCCGCGGTCACGCTGGTCCCCGCCGTCGTCTCCCTGATCGGCACCAAGGTGTTCTGGCCGTCGAAGTCCTGGCAGCGCACGCCCAAGGGCAGCGCGTTCCAGCGGCTGGGCCGGTTCACCGGCCGGCGGCCGGGCGTGGTTGCGCTCATCTCCGGCGGCGTGATGGTCGCCCTGGCGCTGGGTGCGCTGGGCATGAAGACCGACTTCGACCAGACTGCCCAACTGCCCAGCGACACCGAGTCGGCGCAGGGGTTCAAGGACCTGCAGTCGGGCTTCCCGGCCGGCGCGCTGAACCCCACGACGGTCTACGTGCGCAGCGACAACGGCCAGCGGCTCGACCCGACCGCGGTCGAGCGGTTCGCCGACGGACTCAAGCAGGTGCCTGGCGTCGGCAGCATCATGGCCTCGGCAACCGGTGCGGAGGCGGAGCTCAGCAAGGACGGCACGGTGGCGAAGATCGACCTCCTGCTCTCCGACAGCCCGTACTCGAACAAGGCGCTCGACGTGGCCGGCGACAGCCTCCGCGACGCGGCGCACGCCCAGGCGCCGGACGGGACCACCGCCTACGTGGGCGGGGCCTCCTCGATCTTCGCGGACATCCGCGACGCCAACTCCCGGGACCTCATGGTCATCTTCCCGGTGGCGGCGGTGCTGACCGCGGTCATCCTGGCCCTGCTGCTGCGCGCCCTGGTCGCGCCGGTCTACCTGATGCTGGCCGTGGTGATGGGCTTCTTCAGCACCCTCGGCGCCACCGTGCTGGCCTTCCAGGGCATCGGCGACCGGCCCGGGCTGTCGTTCCTGCTGCCGACCATCCTGTACCTGTTCGTGGTGGCGATCGGCACCGACTACAACATCCTGATGATCGCCCGGCTGCGGGAGGAGGCCCGGCGGGGCAACGACCCGCGGACCGCCGCCGACAATGCCGTCCAGCACGGCGGCCCGTCGGTCGGCTCGGCCGGCCTGATCCTCGCCGGCACCTTCGCCTCGATGTTGCTCGGCGGCATCTCGTTCCTGGTGGAGATGGGCTTCGCGGTCTCCATCGGCATCGCGATCTCGGCGTTCGTCATGTCGATGTTCCTGGTGCCCAGCCTTACCGCGCTGCTCGGGCACCGGGCCTGGTGGCCCGGCCACGGTGACCGGGCGCGCGGCGCGGTCGCGACCACCGAACGGGAGGCGGTGACCGCCACCGCCCGCTAGTACCCCGCCCGGAGGGGGGCCCCCCGCCCCCCCCCCCCGCCGGGGGGCCGGCGGGGTGGGGGCGGGGGCCCCCGCCCCCCCAAAAGTCGCAAT
>JADGHA010000475.1 GCA_019689695.1 Micromonosporaceae bacterium
CGCTGACCCCGGCCGGTGCGGCCGGCGCGGTGTAGGCGGCCGGGTACGGTCCCGCGGTCGGGCCGTACGGCTCCGCGGGTGCGGCATAGGGATCCGTCGGAGGCGGGTAGGGCGCCGCGGGCGGGAACGGTTGGGTCGCCTCCGGCGCACCAGGCGGGGGATACGCGGGCGGTGGCGCCACCGGCCCGCGCTCCGCGTTCCTGCTCACCAGCATCACCACGCCAACCACTACGGCGATGACCAGCAACCACCCCCGGAACCCGTCGGAGAGCAGGTAGCCGAGCACGAGCAGGGCGAGTCCGCCGAGGACGACCGTGACCAGCGGCGAGGTCCTCGACCGGCCGCGGCCCAGCAGCGCCTCCACCGGTGATGCCGTATCCCCTTCGGCGGGCATGACCAGCCAGCCGGCCAGGTAGATCAGGATGCCGATGCCGAAGACGCTGGTCACTGCGAGCACCACCCGCCACAGCACCGGGTCGGTGTTGGTGGCCCGGCCGATGGCCGCGCAGACCCCGCCGAGATAGCGCCCATGGAGGGGACGAACCAGGCCATACCGTGCGGCCCACGGCGAACCGTGCTGGCCGGGTTCGCTGTCTGCGTTGGGCGGCGGAGCGTCCGACGGATTCGGTTCGGACGCCGGCGGTAGGTCGTCGGTCGGCGACGGCGGCGCGTCCGGGTGCTCGTTCATGCTCCGATCCTCGCGCGGCGGTGGCCTTCTCGCCTCAGGCAGCGACCCTGAGGCCACCCTGAGATCTCCCAGCGCAACTGTCCGGGTGGTCCCCGTGGTGGGCAGCGCTACCAGCGTGTGACGATCAGATAGAAGCAGCGTACTGGCTGCCCGGACGGCAAGCAGGGACGGAGAGTGAGATCGCCAGCGTGACCACCGGACGGCACACCGTGGCGGCGGAGGCCCCGCCGCGCCGGCTGTACCGGGCGCGCGATGGCCGGGTCCTCGCCGGTGTCGCGGCCGGGATCGCCGCGCACCTCGGCGTCTCCGCGATCGCGGTGCGCGTCACCTTCGTCCTGCTGCTGGGTGTGAACGGGCTCGGCGCACTGCTCTACGCCGCCTTCTGGGCGGTCCTGCCGCGCGAGCAGCTCGCGGCCGAATGGGACGCGGCGGCGGAGAACGACGGCGCCGCGGCCCCGCCCCGCCGGGAATGGGGCCAGCTCCTGCCGTTCCTGGCGATCGGGGTGGGGGTCGTCCTCGTCCAGATCCTGACCGGGTTCGGCGGGGTGACCAGTACCGTAGGGTGGCTGATCGCGGTGATCGCAGTGGGCGCCGGCGTGATCTGGCACCAGGCCGACCCGGCCCGCCGGCGGCGCTGGCGCGAGGCGGTGCCGGGCGCGCCCTGGCTGGGCGTGCTCCTGGAGGAGACCGACCGGCGGTCGTTCCTGCTGCGGTTCGTCGGTGGCGGGCTGCTCGTCTCGGTCGGCATCATCGGCGTGATCGTGGTCTATGCGCCGGTCAGGAACTTCTCCGCGATCGTCAACGGGATCATCTTCGCGCTGGTCGCGCTGGCCGGGGTGGCGCTGATCGCGGCTCCGGTGATGTGGCGCATCTTCGGCCAGTTGCGGGCGGAACGGGAAGCGCGCATCCGCGAGCAGGAGCGGGCGGAGATCGCGGCGATGGTGCACGACCAGGTGCTCCACACGCTGGCCCTGATCCAGCGCAACGCGGGCGACGCGAAGTCGGTCCAGCGGCTGGCCCGTGGCCAGGAGCGCACCCTGCGCAACTGGCTCTACAAACCGACCGGATCGCCGAACGAGCGGTTCGCCGCGGCGCTGGAGGAGGTCGCGGCCGAGGTCGAGGACGCCTACGCGATGGCGGTGGAGACGGTGGTGGTCGGCGACCGGGAGGTCGACGACCGGCTGCGGGCGCTGGTCGCCGCCTCCCGGGAGGCGCTGGTCAACGCCGGCCGGCATGCCAAGGCGCAGTCCGTCTCGCTCTACGCTGAGGTCGAGGCGGATCAGGTCAGCGTCTTCGTCCGGGACCGGGGTGCCGGCTTCGACCCGGACGCGATCTCTGACCACCGGCACGGGGTACGCGGCTCGATCATCGGCCGGATGCAGCGGCACGGTGGCCGCGCGGAGATCATCAGCTCGCCCGGCAACGGCACCGAGGTCCGGTTGTTCCTCCCGCTGGAGTCCGGGCGGGACGCGAAGGCGGCCGGGGGAGCAACCGCGCCGGCCGCGGAGAGTCAGGGGCCGGGCGGGAAGGAATGACAGATGGAGACGGGTAGCAATGGATACGGATAGGCCGTTGCGGGTCTTCCTCGTGGACGACCACGCGATGTTCCGGGCCGGAGTCCGGGCCGAGCTCAGCGGCCGGGAGCGAAGTGGCACCGGGGAGGTGGGTGGCGGCGACGGCAGGCAGATCGAGGTGGTAGGAGAGGCGAGCACCGTCGCCGAGGCGGTGACCCGGATCGCCGCCCTCGAGCCGGACGTGGTCCTGCTGGACGTGCACATGCCGGAGGGCGGCGGGCGCGCGGTGCTGGAGGCGGTGCGGCGTACGCATCCCCAGGTGAAGTTCCTGGCGCTGTCGGTCTCGGATGCCGCGGAGGACGTGATCGGCCTGATTCGCGCGGGCGCCCGCGGCTATGTCACCAAGACCATCTCCCCGGACGAGCTGGCCGCGGCGATCCGCCGGGTGGCCGACGGCGACGCGGTGTTCAGCCCGCGGCTGGCCGGGTTCGTCCTGGACGCGTTCGCCGCCCGGCCGGACGCCCCGATCGCCGACCCCGAGCTGGACCAGCTGACCAACCGGGAGCGGGAGGTGCTGCGGCTGCTGGCCCGCGGGTACGCCTACAAGGAGATCGCCAAGGAGCTGTTCATCTCCATCAAGACGGTCGAGACGCACGTGTCGAACGTGCTGCGCAAGCTGCAGATGTCCAACCGGTACGAGCTGTCGCGCTGGGCCGCCGACCGCCGGCTGGTCTGATCCGCGGTCGATCCGTTGCGGTGACAACCTTTCTCCGTGTCCGTCGCGTCCACTTGGCGTGACGCCGCTGGAGGACGAACTGCGGGGCAGCCTGGCCCGCCAGGCGCGGCACCCCTCCCGGCCCGACCCCGCGCAGCTCGCGGAGCCGGTGATCCCCCGGGCCCCCCCGGTGCGCCG
>JADGHA010000476.1 GCA_019689695.1 Micromonosporaceae bacterium
GCCCCCGCCCGTCCTCGGTGACCGGCTCGAGCTGGTGGTCGGCCCGCCGGCGCACGGCGGCCACTGCGTGGCCCGCGCATCCGGTCTGGTGGTGTTCGTCCGGCACGCGCTGCCCGGTGAGCGGGTGGTCGCCGAGGTGACCGAGGTGCATCGGGGCTACGTGCGCGCCGACGCAATTCGCGTTCTGCAGGCATCTGCTGACCGGGTCGTCGCGCCCTGCCCGTACGCCCACCCCGGCGGCTGCGGCGGCTGCGACCTGCAGCACGCCTCGGCGGCCGCGCAGCGGGAATGGAAGGCCGCCGTCGTGCGCGAGCAGCTCGCCCGGCTCGCCGGCATCTCCTCCGACGTGGAGGTACGGGCACTGCCCGGCGGCCTGCTGGGCTGGCGGTCCCGGGTGCGGTACACAGTGGATGCCGCCGGCCGGGCCGGCCTGCTCAAGCACCGGTCCCACGAGGTGGTGCCGGTGGAGCGGTGCCTCATCGCGCACCCCGCCATCCAGGCGCTGCCGGTCACCTCCCGGACCTGGCCGGACGAGTCGGTGTCCACAGTGGCTTCTTCAGGCGGGGACGTCGTGATTGGGCCGGGTACCGTCCACGAGCACGCCGTGGGTCGCGAGTGGAATCTCCCGACGGACGTGTTCTGGCAGGTGCACCCCGCCGCACCCGACACGCTCGCGTCCGCCGTACTGGAGCTGCTCGCGCCCGGGCCGGGCGAGACGGCTTGGGACCTCTACGGCGGGGCCGGTCTGTTCGCGGCCGCCCTCGCGTCTGTCGGTGTCCGGGTGACCCTGGTCGAGTCCGCGCCCGCGGCGGTGGCCGCGGCACGCGCCAACCTGGCCGACCTGCCAGAGGTGGAGGTGGTCGGGGCGCGGGTGGAGCGCGCCGTGCGCGGCCTGCCCAGGCCGGTGGACCTGGTGGTGCTGGATCCGCCGCGGGCCGGCGCCGGAGCGAGCGTGGTGCGGGCCGTGGTGGCGGCCGCGCCCCGGGCGGTTGCCTACGTCGCCTGCGACCCGGCCGCCCTCGCCCGGGATGCCGGGACGTTCCGGGAGGCCGGCTGGCGGCTGGCAGAGGTGCGGGCGTACGACTGCTTCCCGATGACCCATCACGTGGAGTGCGTCGGGCTGCTGGTCCCCTGACCGCACACCGCCCGGTCCCGCCTTGATCCCGAGGTCCGGCTCTGCTATGCATAGCAGTGATATACATCTATGAAAGGGGCCCGGGTGCGTACACCTCTCCCACGCCGGCGCAGGATGGCCACCAGCATCGCGCTGGTCGCCCTGATGGCTGGCTTCCTGACCATCCGGGGCGCCGCCCCCGAGGCGGCCGCGGCCGGCGAGCCCTACCTGGATCCCAGCCTGCCCGTCGCCGACCGGGTCGCCGATCTCCTGTCCCGGATGAGCCTCGACGAGAAGATCGGTCAGATGACCCAGGCCGAGCGGGGATCAGTCACCCCCGCGCAGGTCACCCAGTTCCGGCTGGGGTCGGTCCTCTCCGGGGGCGGGTCGGCACCCTCGCCGAACAACCCGACGGCCTGGGCCGACATGGTGGACGCCTTCGCCAACGGCGCCCTGGCCACCCCGCTGCGGATCCCTCTCCTGTACGGCGCTGACGCCGTGCACGGGCACAACAACGTGGTCGGGGCGACCATCTTCCCGCACAACATCGGGCTCGGCGCCACCCGCGACCCCGCTCTGGTCCGCGACATCGGGCGGGCCGTCGCCGAGGAGGTCGTCGGCACCGGGGTCCGCTGGGACTTCGCACCCTGCCTGTGCGTCGTCCGCAACGACCGGTGGGGCCGGACGTACGAGTCGTTCGGCGAGACACCGGAGCTGGTCTCCTCGATGAGCGACATCGTCACCGGCCTGCAGGGCACCTCGCTCTCCGGACCCGCCTCCGTGCTCGCCACCGCCAAGCACTACATCGGCGACGGCGGCACCACGGGCGGCGTCGACCAGGGCGACACCCAGATCTCGGAAGCCGAGCTGCGCGCCATCCACCTGCCACCGTTCCGGGCCGCGATCGAGCGCGGAGTCGGGTCCATCATGCTGTCGTTCAGCAGCTGGAACGGCTCGAAGGTGCACGGAAACCAGTACCTGATCACCACCCTGCTCAAGGGCGAGCTCGGCTTCTCGGGCTTCGTCGTCTCCGACTGGGACGGCATCAACCAGATCGACGGCGCGACCGGGCTGTCCGCCACCGACGTGCGGACCGCGATCAACGCCGGGATCGACATGGTGATGGTGCCGACGGCCTGGCAGAGCTTCATCGGGCTGCTGCGCACCGAGGTCCAGGCGGGGCGGGTGCCGATGTCGCGCATCGACGACGCCAACCGGCGCATCCTGACCAAGAAGTTCGAACTTGGCCTCTTCGAGCGGCCCCTGGCCGACCGGAGCTACCTGTCCACAGTGGGCAGTGCCGCGCACCGGGCGCTGGCCCGCCGGGCGGTGGCGCAGTCGCAGGTGGTGTTGAAGAACTCGGCCGGCATACTGCCGCTGGCCCGCGAGAACAACCGCATCTTCGTGGCCGGCAAGAGCGCCGACAACATCGGCAACCAGAGCGGTGGCTGGACCATCTCGTGGCAGGGATCCTCGGGCAACATCACGCCCGGCACGACGATCCTCCAGGGCATCCGCAACACGGTCGCACCGTCCACCACCGTGACCTACAGCGCCAACGGTTCGGGCATCGACAGCTCGTACCGGGTGGCGATCGCGGTGGTGGGCGAGACGCCGTACGCGGAGGGCCGGGGTGACCGGCCGGGTTCGATGGGCCTGGACAGTACGGACCTCAACACCATCGCCACGCTGCGCGCCTCGGGCGTGCCCGTGGTCGTGGTCCTGGTCTCCGGCCGCCCGCTGGACATCGCGTCTCAGATCGGCAACTGGGACGCCCTCGTCGCGTCGTGGCTGCCCGGCACCGAGGGGCAGGGTGTCGCCGACGTCCTGTTCAATGTGGTCGCCCCGACCGGCAAGCTTCCGGTGACCTGGATGCAGTCCGCCTCGCAGCAGCCCATCAACGATGGCGACGGCAAGACGCCGCTGTTCCCGTACGGGTTCGGCCTGACCTACGGCTCCGAGCCGTCCCCCTCGCCGACACCGACCCCGACCCCAAC
>JADGHA010000477.1 GCA_019689695.1 Micromonosporaceae bacterium
GCGCCGAGGAAGGTGCAGGAAGCGCCGGCCCGGCTGGCCGCGATCGCCTGGTTGGCGCCCTTGCCGCCGGCAACCATGGTGAAGTCCCGGCCCAGCACGGTCTCGCCCGGCCGGGGCAGGGTCGGCGCCGTCGCGATCAGGTCCATGTTGGCGCTCCCCGCCACCACCACCCGCGGCATGCCCTCCCCCTCACCGGCCAGATCGTGCAGTTGTGCCGATGAATTATCGCCAGATCAGCGGGAGGGTCAGGCGGCGCGGGCGGTGAACCGTCCGGCGGACCGGGAGACCTGCAACGGCAGGCCGAACGTCTTCGACAGCTGCTCGCTGGTGACCGTCTCCTCGATGGTGCCCTGCGCAACGACCGTGCCTTCGCGCAGCAGCAGCGCGTGGGTGAACCCGGGCGGGATCTCCTCCACGTGGTGGGTGACCAGCACCAGCGCCGGGGCGTGCGGGTCGTGGGCCAGCTCGGCGAGCCGGGCCACCAGATCCTCCCGGCCGCCCAGGTCGAGCCCGGCCGCGGGCTCGTCGAGCAGCAGCAGCTCCGGATCGGTCATCAGCGCCCGGGCGATCAGCGTGCGCTTCCGCTCCCCTTCGGACAGCGTGCCGAAACGCCGGTCGGCCAGGCCGGCCATCCCCATCAGGTCGAGCAGCTCGCGGGCCCGGATCTCGTCGATCGCGTCGTACTGTTCGCGGAACCGGCCCACCACGCCCCAGGACGCGGTCAGCGCCACGTCGCGCACCGACTCGTCCGCCGGGATCCGCTCGGCCAGTCCGGCGGTGGCCAGGCCGATCCGGGTACGCAGCTCGTTCACGTCCACCCGGCCGAGCCGTTCCCCGAGCACGTCCACGGTGCCGCTGGTGGGGTGCATCCGCGCCGCGGCGAGGTTGAGCAGAGTCGTCTTGCCGGCGCCGTTCGGACCGAGCAGCACCCACCGCTGGTCCGCCGCCACCTGCCAGCTCACGCCGCGCAGCAGGTAGGTGCCGGAGCGGACGACGTCCGCCCGATCGATACGGATGACGAGGTGAGGGTCGCCTTCAGCCACGCCGTCAATCCAACCATGGGCGTGCTGAGCCCCGATCGTGGCGGGTGGCGCGTACTGTACCGGCGTGACCCCGGTCATAGAAATCCACGACCTGCGCAAGACCTTCCGCGGCCGGCGCGGCAGCCGTCGGGCGCTGGACGGGTTCGACATGGTGGTCGAGGCGGGCCAGGTGCACGGCTTCCTGGGGCCGAACGGGTCCGGCAAGACCACCACCCTGCGCACGCTGCTCGGCCTGGTCAACGCGGACGCCGGCCGGATGACGGTGCTGGGCCAGCCGGCGCCCGCCGCGCTGCCCGCGGTGGCCGACCGGATCGGCGCGATCGTGGAGAGCCCGCAGTTCTTCGGCAACTTCACCGGGCGGCACACGCTGCGCCTGCTGGCGATGGCGGGCGGGGTGCCGGCGGCGCGCGTCGATGAGGCGCTGGAGCTGGTGGGCCTGCGGGACCGGGCCGGCGAGCGGGTGCGGGCGTACTCGCTGGGCATGAAGCAGCGCCTCGCCGTCGCGTCCGTCCTGCTCAAACGCCCCGAGCTGCTGATCCTCGACGAGCCGGCGAACGGCCTGGACCCGGCCGGGATCCGGGAGATGCGCGAGCTGGTCGGGCGGCTGGCCGCGGACGGCGCGACCGTGCTGGTCTCCAGCCACATCCTGGCCGAGATCCAGCAGATCTGCGACTCGGTGACCATCATCTCGCGCGGCCGCCGCGTGACCAGCGGGCCCGTCGACGAGGTGCTGGCCCGGCACGACAAGGGTGAGTTCCGGGTACGCGTGGCCGAGCACCGCCGGGCGGCCGGCCTGCTCTCCGAGGCCGGCGTCCCGGTGACGGTGCACGACGACCACCTGGTCGTCTCCGACATCGCCGACCCGGCCTGGATCAGCCAGACCCTCGGCCGGCACGGCATGTGGGTCAGCGAGCTGACCCCGCTCACGCCAGACCTGGAGAGCGTCTTCCTGGAGCTGACCGGCACGACCCCCACCGCAGGGATACCGCGGCAGGTGGGGCAGTCCGTGCAGCCCGAGCGTGCGGAGGAACCGGGTGTCCCGGCCATCTCGGTCTGGGCGCCACCACGGGACGAGGAGCCGGCATGATCAACCTGGTCCGCGCCGAGCTGATCCGGCTGGTGACCCGGCGGTTCACGCTGGTCATGGTGGCGCTCCTGCTCGGCGCGTTCGCGGTGACCCTGGCCACCACGGCGGCCAGCACCGAGCGCCCGACAGCCGCCGAGCTGGCCCGCGCCGAGCAGCTGGCCGAGGCGGAGCGGGTGTCCGCGCGCGAGGTACGGGACCAGTGCGAACAGGCCCAGCGGCCGGACGCGCCGCGCGAGCTGAGGGCGCGCTTCCAGGGTGTGGACTGCCAGGCCTTCGGCCCCGAGACCGTGCGGACCGAAAACTTCCTTCCGGGGGTCTTCTCGTTCACCGGGTCCATCCGCGACCTGGTGATGTTCCTCAGCGCGTTCCTGTCCCTCTTCGGCTTCCTGGTCGGCGCCTCCTTCGTCGGGGCCGAGCTGACCTCTGGCGGCATGACCAACCTGCTGCTGTGGCGGCCGCGCCGGCTGCAGGTCCTGTCCGCGAAGCTGGGCACGCTGCTGGCCGGCGTGGTCGGCCTGGCCGTGGCGGCGACCGTGCTCTACGTCGGCGCGTTCTGGGCCCTCGCCGAGGTGGCCGGCCTGCCCGGCGACCAGTCCGCGCAGTTCTGGCGCGAGCTGGCCCTGGTGTGCCTGCGCGGGGTCGGCCTCGCCGTGGTCGCGGCGTCGATCGGGTTCGCGGTGGCGACCGCGGGCCGGCACACCTCCACCGCGGTCGGCCTGGCCGCGGGGTACGCGGTGGTCTGGGAGATCGGTGCCCGGATCGTGATGATGATCGTCGGGACCCGGCAACCGGGCCGCTGGATGCTCAGCAGCTACCTCGCCGCCTGGATGAACGGCCGGTCGGACCAGTGGGACGACGCCACCGGTTCGTACACCATCCACTGGTGGCATGCCGGCCTGCTCTTCGCGGTGCTGCTGGGCGTGGTGGTCGGCGGCGCCTTCGCCCAGTTCCGCCGCCGCGACCTGGC
>JADGHA010000478.1 GCA_019689695.1 Micromonosporaceae bacterium
CCCCCCCCGCCCGGCCCACTCCAGCATCGGCAGGTCGTTGGGCATGTCGCCGAAGGCGATCACCTCGCCGGCCGGCACGCCGTGCCGCTCGCACAGCCAGGCCAGCCCGGCCGCCTTGGTGACCCCGGCCGCGGAGATCGCCACCAGGCCGTCGGACGACGAGTGGGTCGCCTCGGCCAGCCCGCTCAGGCACCCGGCCACCAGGGCGGTGAGCTCGTCCGGGTCGGCCTGTCCGGCTCGTACCAGAAGCTTCACCGCGGCGACTGAGGTCAGCTCCGCCAGCGACGCGACCGGGGTGGCGGCCGGATCCCCGGCGGCCCAGCGCAGCGGGTAATCCACCTCGTGGCGCAGTAGCCACCCGTCCTCGATCTCCACCGCGAAGCGCGCCGACGGGAGTGCTGCCCGCAGCCGCTCGCACACCTCCAGCAGAACCCCGGGAGACAGCGGGTTGACGTGCAGGCTCTTGCCGGCCGCCGGGTCGTACACCACGGCGCCGTTGGCGCAGACGGCGGGGAAGGAAGCGCCGAGCTGGTCGTACACCCGCTGGAGCCAGCGCACCGGACGGCCGGTGGCCAGCGCGACCAGCGTGCCCCGGGCGGACGCCGCCCGCAGCGCCCGGACGGTGCGCTCGCTGATGGTCATATCGGACCGCAGCAGGGTGCCGTCCAGGTCAGTGGCGAGGCATCCCAGGTCCCGCGCCACGGCGGTGTCCGTTCGCTGGTTGCGGTCCGCAGGCCACGCCGCGGACCTGGACCTCAATCTCACCGGCCCGACAGTAGCCGATCGAGGTAGACCGCGACCCCGTCCTCGTCGTTGCTCAGCGTGACCTCATCGGCGAGGGCGAGCACGGACGGATGCGCGTTCGCCACCGCGACCCGGCCCCAGCCGGCCCAGCGCAGCATCGGCACGTCGTTGGGCATGTCACCGAAGACCAGCACCTCGGCCGGGTCGACGCCGAGGTTCTGCGCCACCACCGCCAACCCGGTCGCCTTGTCCACCCCGGGCGGGCAGATCTCCACAAAGCCCAGGCCGGCCTGGGTGACCGTGGCCAGCGCCGGGGGCACGATCCGGCGGGCGGCGGCGAGCAGCGTGTCCACGTCGTGATCGGCGGTGCGGGCGAACGCTTTGATGACCTTTCCGCGCAGCGCCTCTTCCCGGGCGCGCCGCTCCACCACGTCCGGGTACCGCCAGGCCGGGTCCTGGTCGCCCCAGAGCGGGGCGTTCGGGCTGTCCAGCGCCTCCACCATCACGGTGAGCGGGCCCACCTCGGCCTCCAGGTCGGCGAGCAGCACCGCGAGCACGCTGCCGTCCAACCGCTCGTCGCGCAGCACAACCGGCCCGGCCGGGTCGGTCTGGTCGATCACCCGGCCGCCGCCGGCCAGCACCAGGTAGTCGGCGGCGCGGATGTCGCTGCGGGTCAGCTCGGTCAGCCGCGGCCCGCGGCCAGTCGCGCCGACGATCGGGATGCCGGCCGCGCGCACGCGGTCCAGCGTCTGGTGGGTGAACTCCGAAACGGTGTCGTCGCTGCGTACCAGCGTGCCGTCCAGGTCGGAGGCGATCAGCTTCGGCAACCCTGGTCGCATGCCGTCCTCCTGTGGGTACGACCCCCACTGGCGCGGGCAGACGACGCTACACCCTCAGACCGGTACCGTCAGCATCTAGCGGGTTACCGAACAGTGTTCAGTACGTCACGCCCGCCCACGTACGGCTGCAGCGCCTTGGGCACCCGGACCGAACCGTCCGGCTGCTGGTGGTTCTCCAGGATCGGGATCAGCCACCGGGTGGTGGCCAGCGTGCCGTTCAAGGTCGCCGCGACCTGCGGCCGGCCGGTCTCGTCCCGGTACCGGATGTTCAGCCGCCGGGCCTGGAAGGTGGTGCAGTTCGAGGTGCTGGTGACCTCGCGGTACCGGCCCTGCGACGGGACCCACGCCTCGCAGTCGTACTTGCGGGCCGCGCTGGAGCCGAGGTCGCCCGCGGCCACGTCGATCACCCGGTACGGGATCTCGACCTTCGCGAGCATCTCCTCCTCCCAGGCGAGCAGCCGCAGGTGCTCGTCGTGCGCCTGTTCCGGCCGGCAGAACGAGAACATCTCGACCTTGTCGAACTGGTGCACCCGCAGGATGCCGCGCACGTCCTTGCCGTACGACCCGGCCTCCCGGCGGAAGCAGGAAGACCAGCCGGCGTACCGGATCGGCTGGTCCAGGTCGAGGATCTCCCCGGCGTGGTAGGCGGCGAGCGGCACCTCCGACGTGCCGACCAGGAACAGGTCGTCGGCCTCCAGCCGGTAGACCTCGCTGGCGTGCGCGCCGAGGAACCCGGTGCCCTCCATCGACTCCGGCTTGACCAGGACCGGCGGGATGACCGGCGTGAAGCCGTACTCCACGGCCTGGCTGATGGCCAGCTGCAGCAGGCCGAGCTGGAGCTGCGCACCCACCCCGGTGAGGTAGTAGAACCGGCTGCCGGACACCTTCGCCCCGCGCTCGACGTCGATCGCCCGCAGCCGCTCGCCGAGCTCCAAGTGGTCCTTCGGCTCGGGGATCTCCGGCCGCTCGCCCACCTCGCGCAGGACCACGTAGTCGTCCTCGCCGCCGTGCGGCGCGCCCTCCTCGATCAGGTTGGGCAGGGCCAGGTGGGCCAGGCGCAGCGCGGTCTCGGCCTCCGTCACGGCGGTCTCGGCCGCCTTCACCTCGGCCGCCAGCTCCTTGGTACGGGCCAGCAGCTCGGCCTTCTCCGCACCGCTGGCCTTCGGCATCTGCTTGCCGAGCCGCTTCTGCTCGGCGCGCAGGGCCTCGAAGCGCTGCACCGCGGCACGCCGCGCCTCGTCTGCGCGCAGCAGCTGGTCGACGGCCTCCTCGGACTCGCCGCGAGCCCGCTGGCTGGCGCGTGCGGCATCCGGGTCGTCTCTCAGCAGGCGCAGGTCAATCACGATGAGCGAGAGTAGTCGAGGCGTACTCTGCCTGGCGATCCGGACTCCCGCCCGGCTACCGGCCGGATCCCTGGACGAACGGGCGCGTCGGCGTCACGGTCAGGTCGGCCGGCGGCGGTGGCTCGTCCTGGTAGGTGTCGGCGGCCCTGCGCCACCGCCAGCGG
>JADGHA010000479.1 GCA_019689695.1 Micromonosporaceae bacterium
CGGCGGCCGGGGCGGCGGCGGACCTGGCCGCCCGGATCCTGCTGCCCGCGGCCGGCGGCCTGGCCGCGCTGGTCACTGGCGGGGACCGGAGGACCGTGGACACCGTGCTCGCCGACCGGAGGCTGGCCCCGCTCGCCGCCCTGCGCGCACCGCGCCTGCTGGACGTCCCCGAGCCGCGGCACGCGGTCCTGGTCGAGGCGGCGCGCCGGGCCCGCGCCGTGCGGATCCGGCTGGTCGAACAGGTGGTAGACCGGTGACCGGCTCCGCAGCGCCCGACCGCGGTGCCCTGCGGGCGGCGCGCACGTCGGACGGCGGGGCGAGTCTGCGGCGGCCCGCCTAGCTGCCGAACGTGTTGCAGGCGCGACCGTCGCCATTGTGGAAGCCCCGGGCGAACCAATGCTGGCGCTGGGCCGAGGAGCCGTGCGTGAACTGCTCCGGGTCGACCGCGCGGCCTGCGCCGCGCTGGATCGCGTCGTCCCCCACCGCGGCCGCGGCCTGCAGCGCCTGCTGGATGTCCTGCGGCGTCACCTGGTTGAACAGCGGCCGGCCGGCGGCGTCGGTGGTCTCGGTGGCGTGCCGGGTCCAGACACCGGCGTAACAGTCCGCCTGCAGCTCCAGCAGGACCGAGTAGGCGTTGGCATTGCCGGGATCGCGCTGCTGGGCCCGGCGCACCTGGGTGTCGGTGCCGAGGAGGTTCTGCACGTGGTGGCCGTACTCGTGGGCCAGCACGTACGGCTGGGCGAACTCGCCCGGAGCGCCGAAGCGCCTGGCCAGCTCGTCGTAGAAGCTGAGGTCGATGTAGACCTGCCGGTCGGCCGGGCAGTAGAACGGGCCCACCCCGGAATCCGCGGCCCCGCAGCCGGTGTTCACCGCCCGCGCGAAGAAGACCGTCCTGGCCTGCTGGTACGGCCTGCCGAAGGTCCGCGGCAGGGCATCCTGCCAGTAGTCCTGGACCGAGTTGACGTACAGCGCGTTGCGGCAGTCGGTGCGCTGCAGCCGGTCCGGGTTGGCGGTCGAGCACGCCTCGCGCAGTGAACTGTTGTCGCCCGGGTCGCCACCGGTCATCGCGTTGACGCCGAAGCCGCCGCCGACCAGCAGCGCGACGATGGTGACGATGGTACCGACCAGTCCTCGACCGCCGATGGCGATCGGGAGGCCGGCGAACCCGCCGCCGCCCGAGCGCTGGTCACTGATCTGATCAATATCGATCCGGGCGTCTTCGTTGAGGTCCACGCCTTCTTGATACCTGGCGGCCTCAACGGATATCCGTTCGGTGCCGCCGCCGGCAGCCGGTACACTCGGCCCCGTGCTGCTCTGCGAAGGCTGACCAGCCCCGCACCGACTGAGCGATCCGCCAGTCGGCGCCTCCGCGTGTCCATGTCAGCCTTCTGATCCGAGAGCGAGCCCCCGATCATGATCACTGCGACCGGCCTGGAACTTCGTGCTGGCGCCCGCATCCTGCTCGACAACGTGACCCTGCGGGTGCAGCCCGGCGACCGCATCGGTCTGGTCGGCCGCAACGGCGCCGGCAAGACGACCACCCTCAAGGTGCTGGCCGGTGAGGGCCTGCCGTACGCCGGGCGGGTGGACCGGCGCGGGCCGGTGGGCTACCTGCCGCAGGACCCGCGCACCGGCGACCTGGAGGTGACCGCCCGGGACCGGGTGCTCTCCGCCCGCGGGCTGGACACCCTGCTGGCCGAGATGCAGTCCGTGCAGATGAAGCTCGCCGACGGAGGCGGCGACGAACGGCTCATCCGGCGGTACGGCGCACTGGAGGACCGGTTCGCCAGCTTGGGCGGGTACGCGGCCGAGGCCGAGGCGGCGCGCATCTGCGCCAACCTGGGACTGCCCGACCGGGTGCTGGCCCAGCCGATCGGCACCCTCTCCGGCGGCCAGCGCCGGCGCATCGAGCTGGCCCGGATCCTGTTCCGCGACGCCACCGAGAACGGCGGCGGCACGCTGCTGCTCGACGAGCCGACCAACCACCTGGACGCCGACTCGATCGCCTGGCTGCGCGGCTTCCTCGCCGGTCACAAGGGCGGCCTCGTGGTGGTCAGCCACGACGCGGCGCTGCTGGAGGCGGTGGTGAACAAGGTGTGGTACCTGGACGCCAACCGATCCACCGTGGACATCTACAACCTCGGCTGGACGGCGTACCTGGCCCAGCGGGAGACCGACGAGCGGCGCCGCCGGCGGGAGCGGGCCAACGCGGAGAAGAAGGCCAGCGCGCTGCTGGCGCAGGCGGAGAAGATGCGGGCCAAGGCGACCAAGGCGGTTGCCGCGCAGAACATGGCCCGCCGCGCGGAGCGGCTGCTGGCCGGGCTGGAGGAGACCCGGCCCGCGGACAAGGTGGCCAAGGTGCGCTTCCCGACGCCCGCGCCGTGCGGGCGTACGCCACTGACCGCGACCGGACTGTCCAAGTCGTACGGTTCGCTGGAGATCTTCACCGACGTCAACGTGGCGGTGGACCGCGGCTCACGGGTGGCGGTGCTCGGGCTCAACGGCGCAGGCAAGACCACGCTGCTGCGGCTGCTCGCCGGCCTGCTGGAGCCGGACACCGGCGAGGTCCGGGCCGGGCACGGGCTGCGCATCGGCTACTACGCGCAGGAGCACGAGACCCTGGACGTGGACCGCACGGTGCTGGAGAACATGCGGTCGGCGGCGCAGGACCCGAGCGACACCGAGCTGCGGCGCATCCTGGGCGCCTTCCTGTTCTCCGACGACGACGTGGACAAGCCGGCGGGCGTGCTCTCCGGCGGCGAGAAGACCCGGCTGGCGCTGGCGACGCTGGTCTGCTCCGGGGCGAACGTGCTGCTGCTCGACGAGCCGACCAACAACCTGGACCCGGTCAGCCGGGAGCAGGTGCTGGACGCCATCGCCCGGTACTCCGGCGCGATCGTCCTGGTGACCCACGACCCCGGCGCGGTGGCCGCGCTCAAGCCGGACCGGGCGATCCTGCTGCCCGACGGTGACGAGGACGCCTGGAGCGACGACCTGCTGGAGCTGGTGGAGCTCGCCTAGGAAAGCCAGGGCCGGAGTGGTCCGTCGCGGCGGGCGGGCCGGGCGGCGGGGGGGTGGGCGGCGGCTG
>JADGHA010000480.1 GCA_019689695.1 Micromonosporaceae bacterium
TCGGCGGTCACCAGCACCACGTTGACCGCGTTGAGCATCAGCTCCACGGACATCAGCAGGAGGACGGCGTTGCGCCGGCGCAGCACGCCGTAGACGCCGATGCCGAACAGCAGCGCGGCCGTGACGTACGGGATGACCGGGTGCATCAGCGCTCACCCCGATCCGGCGGGCGCGGCCGGGCCCGGCCGACCTCGGGCCGGGAGACCACGATCGCGCCGACCAGCGCGGCGAGCAGCAGCACCGAGAGCACCTCGAACGGCAGCACCCAGGACCGGAAGATCTCGGTCCCCAGCCGCTGCGCGTCGCCCACCTGGTCGCGGTCCACTGTCGACCACCGGTACGCGTCGACGAGCAGCGCGGCCAGCCCCAGGCCGCTGCCGCCACCGACCAGCAGCGCCGGCCAGCCGGGGCGATCCAGGTCTTCGCTCGGACCGATCGGGGCCCTGGTCAGCATCACCGCGAACAGCAGCAGCACGACCACCGCGCCGACGTAGATGAGCACCTGCACCCAGGCGACCAGCTCGGCCGCGAGTACCAGGTAGATGCCGGCGACGGCGCCGAGCGCGACCACCAGGTAGAGCCCGGCGCGGACCAGGTGGCGGGTGGTCACCACGAGCAGGGCGGCGCCGACCGCGACCGCCCCGAGCCCGAGCAGCAACACGTCCGAGACGGTCATGACGCGACCGGCCCGGCAGCCTTGCGCGCGGCGGCCTCCTCCTTCGCCGGCTCGCCGTTCGGATCGTGCGCGGGCGGCGGCGGCACGGTCGCCATCCACTCCCCCAGCCGGTCCTTCTCGTGCAGCAGGTCACGGATGTCGTACTCGGCGTACTCGAATTCCGGGGTCCAGTAGAGCGCGTCGAACGGGCACACCTCGACGCAGATGCCGCAGTACATGCAGAGCGAGAAGTCGATGGCGAAGCGGTCCAGGACGTTGCGCTGGCGCGGCCGGGCCGCGCCGGGTACCGCCGCGGTCTCCTTGTGCGAGTCGATGTAGATGCACCAGTCCGGGCACTCCCGGGCGCAGAGCATGCAGACCGTGCAGTTCTCCTCCAGCAGGGCGATGACGCCCCGGGAACGGGGCGGCAACTCCGGGGAGACGTCCGGGTACTGCTGGGTGTGCGACCGGCGGGTCATCGTCCGGAGGGTGATCGCCAGCCCTTTGGCCAGCCCGCCGCCGGGGACTCCGTTCGCGTTCATGGGCCTCATCCTGCCCGTTCTTGCCGCCCAGCGCGACAACCGTCCGCCGAAGTTACCGGGTCCAGCCAAGACTCCCCGAGTATGGTAGTTACAACGGACATGCTGCACCGACTCGAGGAGGTCGCCGTGACCGCCGCGCCGGAGGAGTTCCACACGCCACCGGAGGGATGGACCACTGATGACCTCGACGTGCTGCCGGAGGACGGCATCCGGCGAGAACTCATCGATGGAGTGCTTCTCGTGTCCCCATCCCCCACAAGCTTCCACCAGATCATCGCCGGTCGCCTCATGGTGGCTCTCGAGGAGAGCTGCCCGCCGGACTACGTCATCACCCAGGCCGTCGAGGTGCGGGTCAGCAAGCGCCGGTCGTTCATCCCGGACGTGCTGGCCGTCACCGCCGAGGCGGCGGCCGGCAACCCGCGGACGTTCCGGCCCGACGACGTGCTGCTCGCGGTCGAGATCGTCTCGCCCACCTCGACCGGGATGGATCGGGTGGCCAAGCCGGGGTTCTACGCCGAGGCGGGGATCCCGTTCTACTGGCGGGTGGAGACCGAGCCGGCGCTGAGCGTGCACACCTACCTGCTCGACCCGACCCGTAACACGTACGGGTCGATCGGCGACTTCACCAAAGAGATCGACCTTGTCGAGCCGTGGGAGATGAGGATCCCGATCCAGCGGCTGGTGCCGCGCTTCATGGCCAGCCCGGTCGAGCGCGCCGGTTCAGCCGATCGCGACGCCGGTTCGGCCGATCGCGACGCCGGTTCAGTCGATCGCGACCCGGACCGCGGCGGTGAGGACGATCTGGGCTAGCGCGGCCGGCACCAGGACCAGCCAGCACAGCCGCTGCAACTGGTCCTCGCGCAGCCGCGGGTAGGAGACCCGCACCCAGATCACCACGAAGCTCACCGCGAACACCTTGATCAATGTCCACAGCCAGCCCAGGTAGTCGTCGCCGAACGGCCCCTTCCAGCCACCCAGGAACAGCACCGCGGTCAGCGCCGAGATCACCACGATGCCGACGTACTCCGCGAGCAGGAAGAACGCGAACCGCAGCCCGGTGTACTCGGTCATGTAGCCGAAGACCAGCTCCGAGTCGGCGACCGGCATGTCGAACGGCGGGCGGCGGATCTCGGCCAGCCCGGCCACGAAGAACACCGCCAGCCCGGGCAGCTGCCACAGCAGCCACCAGGGCCGCCACGCGTCGACGATGCCCGGCAGGGAGAGCGTGCCGGCGGCCATCGCCACGCTGCTGGCGGCGAGCACCAGCGGCAGCTCGTACCCGAGCAGCTGGGCGGCGCCGCGCAACCCACCGAGCAGCGAGTACTTGTTGGCCGAGGACCAGGCGGACATGAGCAACGCGACCACGCCGATGCCGACCACGGCGAGCACGAAGAACAGCCCGATGTCCAGCGGCTCGCCGACCAGGTCGTCCGGGCCGAGCGGGATGACCAGCAGCGCCAGCAGGTACGGCACGAGCGCGACCACCGGGGCGAGCCGGAACACCGGCCGGTCCGCGGACCGCGGGGTGACGTCCTCCTTCTGCACGAACTTGATGCCGTCGGCGATCAGCTGCGCCCAGCCGTGGAACGCCCCGGCGTACATCGGGCCCAGCCGGCCCTGCATGTGCGCCATCACCTTGTGCTCGGCCTGTCCGACCACCAGCGGCAGGGTGAGGAACGCCACCACCACGCCGGCTACCCGGACCACCACCTCCAGCCAGTCCGGCATCAGCCCTCCTCCGCCCGCTGGTCTGGCTCGGCAGGCCCGGCCGGTTCAGCAGGTCTGGCCGGCCCGGCAGACCCGGCTGGCTCGGCGGGCCCGGCGGGCCCGCCCGCGGCCCGCCGCCCGGCCCCGGCGGACTC
>JADGHA010000481.1 GCA_019689695.1 Micromonosporaceae bacterium
TCCTGGTAGCGCGAGAAGGTGCCCGCCGCCCCCTGCACCAGCAGGGACCGCTCCTGCGGACGGGCCGCGTCGACCACACCGCGCGCGCCGGCCTCGACCACGTCCCGGCCGTAGTCGGCCAGCCCGGTCAGCAACAAAGTGGCGACCAGCGTCGCCCCTGTCGCGGCCAGCAGCAGCCCGCGTGCGGCACGAGCCCTTCTGATCACCATCCCCATCAGCACCAGGGACTCGCTGGGAGCCGGTTTGGGTTCGCTCTGAAATCAAGTTGTTGCCTTGGCTGGGTTCGGCGACCGCGGCCTGACCGCGCGAGCAGAAGGTTAGAGTCGACCTGGCCGGCCTTCGCGGGGGTGAGGATGTTCGTCTACGTCGGCTCGTACGGAAGCGGGATAACGGTCGCGCGACAGGATCCGGCGACCGGCACGCTGGAGACCATTCAGACCGCCGAAGCCCCGGCCGCCTCGTACCTCGCCTGGCACCCAGACGGGCGCCACCTGTACGCGGTGCAGGAGACCCAGGACGGAGCGGTGACCGGGTTCGTGGCCGGCGAGGACGGCCGGCTGACCCTGGTCAACCGCGAGCCGACCGGCGGTGCACAGCCGTGCGACCTGGCGGTGCACCCGGCCGGCCGGCACCTGCTGGTCGCCAACTACGGCAGCGGCAGCGTCGCCGTGCATCGGCTCGGCCCGGACGGCCACTTAGGACCGTTGACCGACCTGGTCCAGCACCGCGGTAGCGGGCCGCGCGCCGACCGGCAGGCGGGGCCGCACGCGCACCAGGTCCGGGTGACCCCCGACGGCGAGCACGTGTTCGCCGTCGACCTCGGCGTGGACTCCGTCTTCCTCTACCGGCTCGACCTCGACACCGGCAAGCTCGCCCTGGACGGGGCCGGGCAGACCGAGCCGGGGGCGGGCCCGCGGCATCTGGTCTTCGCCGGCTCGGGCGTGGTCCACGTGGCCTGCGAGCTCAACTCCACAGTGGCCTCGTTCAGCTACGCGGGCGGTGAGCTGGCCCGGCTCGGCACCATACCCGCCACGGTGGAGCCGCCCGGGACGGCGAACCTCCCCTCCGAGATCGCGCTGAGCCCGGACGGCCGGTTCGTCTACCTGGCCAATCGGGGACAGGACGTGGTTACGGTGTTCGCCGTGGACGGCGTTGAGCTGCGGCCCTTGGCCGACGTGGCGTGCGGCGGGCACTGGCCCCGGCATCTGGCGATCGTCGGCCAATATTTGTATGTGGCCAACCAGCGCTCGCACCAGGTGACCTGCTTCCGGCTCGACGTCGACACCGGCACCCCGCGGCCGGCCGGTGTCGCGCTTGAGGTGGAGAGCCCGGCTTGCGTACTGGGCGGCATGGCATGACGCCGGCCCGGTTCAAGGACCTGTGCCTGGACACCAACGACCGGGCGGTGCTCGGGCCGTTCTGGCGGCAGGTGCTGGGCGGCACGCTGGTGGACCTCGACAACGGGGACGCCCGGCTCGACCCGGCCCCGGGCCGGCCGGCGAACGAGGCCATGTGGATCAACGTGGTCCCCGAGCCGCGCGTCGGGAAGACCCGCGTTCACCTCGACGTCCGGCTCGCCGAACCGGAGCCGACCGCGCTCGTCGCGGCCGGTGCCACCGTGCGTCGGCAGCCCGGGGGCGACATCGGCTGGTGGGTGCTGGCCGACCCGGAGGGCAACGAGTTCTGCGCCTTCCCACCGGCCACGGACACCCGGCCCGGAGCCTTCAACCTGGTGGTGGACTGCCGGGATCCACTGGCCCAGGCGCAATGGTGGGCCGGCATCGTCGGCGGCACGGTCGGAAAGGGCAAGCGGGCATACTGGGTCGAAGGAGCCGAAGGCTTCCCCTGGGTCTACTGGGGGTTCAACCCGGTGCCGGAGCCGAAGACGGTCAAGAACCGTTTGCACTGGGACGTGACCCTGGTTGACCCGGATCCGGGCGCCCTGGTCGGGGCCGGCGCCGTCGTGCTCCGCGAGCCGGGCGGGGACATCCGCTGGTGGGTGCTGGCCGACCCGGAGGGCAACGAGTTCTGCGCCTTCCCGCCGGCCGCCTGAGCGGCCACGTCGGCGCCCCGCGCCCGGGCGCGCCGGGTCACCGCTCGATCGACCACGCGATGCCGGTGGACGCGGCGGCGGTGCCCAGCGCGATGCTCCACCCCACCGGCCCGAGCGGCCGCGAGCCCATCAGCCGGCTGAGCCCGGGGGTCTGCACCGCGGCGGCCAGCACCGCCAGCGAGGCGAAGCAGGCGGCGGCGACCTTCGGGTCGAACCGGCCGGCCACCAGGGTCTGGCCCAGCTGCGCCGACACCATCGACACCAGGGCCACGGTGGACGCCCGTGCCGGCGTGCCGGTGAGCCGGGCGAGCAGCCATGCGGTGCCGGCGGAACCGGCGGTGGTGGCCGCGCGGATCTTGATGTCGCGGCGGAGCGCGTCGCCGAGCGACGCCTCCGGGCCCTCGGCCAGCAGCGCCTGCGGGCTGGACCCGGCCGGCGGGCGGGACGCCAGCACCAGCGCCGGCACCACGTCGGTGAGCATGTTGACCAGCAGCAGCTGGCGGGGGGTCAGCCCGGTGCCGCCCACCAGGCCGGAGCCGAGCGTGAAGCCGACCTCGCCCAGGTTGCCGCCGAGCAGCACGGCCAGCGCGTCCCGCACCGAGGACCACAGGATGCGCCCCTCGACCACCGCGCTGACCACGGTCTCGATCCGGTCGTCGGCCACCACCACGTCGGCCGCCTCGCGCGCCGCGGGCGCGGCCCGGCTGCCCAGCGCGATGCCCACATGGGCGGCCCGGATCGCCGGCGCGTCGTTGGCCCCGTCGCCGGTCAGTCCCCGGCGCCGCCGAGGGTGGCATGCAGGCCACGGCTGGGTTCGAACGGCAGCTCGTCCTCGCGTTCCCACCCGGACAGTCCATCCTCGACGGTGATGCCGGCCTCCTGGCCGCCGGCTGCCACCGCCCGGTCGGTGGGGTGCGCCAGCGCCCCTCCGGAGCCCTGTCCGGGGGTGGCGCGGTGGCTTATACACATCT
>JADGHA010000482.1 GCA_019689695.1 Micromonosporaceae bacterium
GCTCGGAGATGTCTATAAGAGCCAGGGCCAAGACCGGCCGCCACCTCATCTACACCATCTGGCAGAACTCGAGTACGCCCGACACGTACTACTCATGCTCCGATGTGGTCTTCAGCCCGCGGCCCGCCGCCGCGGCGCCGAAGCCGGCGGTGTCGAAGCCGGCCACGCACTCGGCGCCGGCCGTCTCCGCCAGCCCGGCGCAGAGCCCGAGCGCGACCGCCACCCTCGGGCCGGCGCAACGACTGTCCGCATCGGACCGGCAGGGCCCGCCCGTGCTGCCGGTCGTCGCCGCGGGCCTGGCGGTGCTCGCCGCCGCCGGTATCGGCGTCGTCGCGGTCACCGTGCGGGGAACCGCACGATCCGGTCGTCGCCGTCGCGGGGGTTCCCGCGACCGTCCCGGTTGGACGTCGTGAGCCACAGCGAGCCGTCCGGCGCCGTCACCACGGTACGGAGCCGGCCGTACCGGCCCACGAGCTCGGCGTGCGGCTCGCCGAGCCGGTCGCCGCGCAGCGGGAGGACCCACAGCCGCTGGCCGCGCAGGGCCGCGACGTAGAGGTTGCCACCGGCGATCGCGGCCCCCGACGGCGAGGCCTCGCTGGTGCGCCAGGTGACCAGCGGGTTGGTGAACCGCCCGCCGTCCGTGTCGCCGCGGCCCTCCACCTCGGGCCAGCCGTAGTTGCGCCCCGGCTGGATCAGGTTCACTTCGTCGAACTCGTTCTGGCCGAACTCGGTGGCGAACAGCCGCCCCTGCGCGTCCCAGGCCAGCCCCTGGACGTTGCGGTGACCGAGGCTGTAGACCGGTGAGCCGGGCCTCGGGTTGCCGGGCGCCGGATCGCCGTCCGGGGTCAGCCGCAGGATCTTCCCGTTCGGGTCGTCGGGATCCTGGGCCTCGCCGCGGTTGCCCGCGTCGCCCGTGCCCGCGTACAGCATCCCGTCCGGCCCGAACGCGATCCGCCCTCCATTGTGGATGCCGCTCTTGTCGATGCCCGAGAAGATGACCTCCGGCTGACCGCCGCCCGGGAGCCGGAATCGCACGATGCGGTTGTCCGACCGGGCCGTGAGGTACGCGTACACGTAGTGGTCGCTGGCGTAGGTGGGCGACACCGCCAGGCCGAGCAGGCCGCCCTCGCCGGCGGCGTCCACGCCCGGGACGCGGTAGACCTCCCGCGCCTGGCCCCCGGCCCGCGGGACCTGCCGGATCCGCCCGGTGCCGCGCTCGGCCACCAGGGCGTCGCCGTTGGGCAGGAAGGCCAGGCCCCACGGCACCTCGAGGCCGCGGGCGATCTGGTCCGGCGCGCTCAGGTCGGGCGCGCGGGCGGGGCGGCCGGCCGTCGGGCTGGCCGCCCCGCTGGCGGTCGGGCTGGTGTTCCCGGCGCTGCTGGTCGGGGCGCCGGACGGGCTGGGCCCGTCGTCATCGCCGCTGCAGGCCGCGGCGGCGGCCAGCAGGACGCCGGCCACCGCCGCCGCGGCGAACCTCCGTACCGTGCTCATCGCCCTCATGGAGTCCTCTCGGGTCGGCTGCGTTCCACAATGCTCCCGCAGGCCGCCCGGGCGCCGATCGGGGCGGGCACTTGGCCGGAAATATCCGAAAAGTCCCTCTTGTCGCTGTCACCGGCACGTCCACTCGGGACGGTCTGCCGGCGGCGCCCGCATCAGGAGACCAGCCGCGCGGCGAAGTCGCTGAAGCCGCGCGCCACCCAGGCCAGGGCGTTGCCGATCAGCCGCGCGGCGGCCGCGGCAGCGTCCGGACGGACCGCCACGAAGAATATGAGGAAAGCGATGAACAGCCAGAAGAAGATCTTTTTGACTACCATGGCGCCTCCTTCGACGGGGTACGGCCGGACGGCCTTACCCCGGAAGGCGCCGCTGAACCCCCCAGCCAGCCACTACCTGCACCTCCACAATGGATGCGGCCGGTCGTGCGGGTGACCGGGACACGGCCCGGCGCCGGTGCGGCTGCCCGGCTGGCGCCCGGGCGCTAGGGTGGCCTCCGTGGTCATCTTCCGCCGGGCCGCGCAGGTCCTGGTCACGGTGCTGGCCCTGCTGTGGCTGGCGCCGCCGCCCGCGCACGCCGACGACCCGCTGCGGCTGGACGAGCAGCTGACCGACCGGTCCGGCGTGCTCGGCGACCGCCGGCCGGAGGCCGAGGCGGCGCTGCGCCAGCTGTTCGACCAAAGCCAGCTGCAGCTGTTCGTGGTCTTCGTGCACTCGTTCGACGGCGCCGGGGCGCAGGAGTGGGCCGACCGCACCGCGCGCCGCAGCGACCTGGGCGACCGGGACGCGCTGCTCGCGGTGGCCACCCGGGACCGGGCCTACGCGTACTCCTTCGACGACGACTTCCCGCTCACCGACGCGCAGCTGGCGGACGTCGCGGCGACCGCCATCGAGCCGCCGCTGGCGCAGAACGACTGGGCCGGCGCGGTGATCGGCGCCGCCAACGGCTACCAGGCCGCGCTCAACGGCCAGCCCGTGCCGAGACCGCAGATCCGCCCCGGGCGGCCGGACACCGGCGGCGGCATCCCGGTCGCCGTGGTGGCGGTACCGGTCGTGCTGCTCGCCGCCCTCGGGCTGGGCGGGTGGCTGCTCTGGCGCCACCTGCGCCGGGCCCAGGCGGCGCCCCCGCCCGGCGGCGTGAGCACCGAAGAGCTGGCCGCCCGGGCGGACACCCTGCTGGTCGAGCTGGACGACGAGCTGCGCACGAGCGAACGCGAGCTGACCCTGGCGACCGGGCAGTACGGCGCCGAGGCGACCCGGTCGTTCGCGGCCGCGCTCGACGCGGCGCGGCAGGAGGTCGCGGAGGCGTTCCGGCTGCGCATGTCGCTGGACGAGACCGCGGCCGGCGAGCCGGACCGGCGGCGCGTGCTGACCGAGATCATCCAGCGGTGCGAGGCGGCCGACGACCGGCTCGACGCCGAGGCGGAGGCGTTCGACCAGCTGCGCGAGCTGGAGACGCACGTGGAGCAGGCGGTGGCCGAGCTGGGCCGGCGGCGGGCCGCGGCGCCCCCGCGGCCGCCCGCGGCCGCGTCCGCCCGCGCCGCCCGGCCCGGCCAAAAA
>JADGHA010000483.1 GCA_019689695.1 Micromonosporaceae bacterium
CACTAGTGCCGGCCCCTCCTTTCAGGACTGTGCGGCCTACCGGCCCTCGGTCGTGTCAGGACTATGCGGCCTGCAGGCCCTCGGCGCGGGCCAGCTCGCGCAGCCGGCCGAGCGCCTGGATCTCCAGCTGGCGAATCCGCTCCCGGGACAGCGAGAACCGCGACGCCACCTCGGTCAGCGAGTGCTCGCGCCCGTCCTCCAGGCCGTACCGTGCCCGCATGATGCCCGCGGACCGGTCGTCCAGGTGGCTGAGCAGATTCTCGATGCGCTGCCGCTCGAGAGCGGAGAGCACGACGTCCTCCGGGGAGGGTGCGTCCGAGTCGGCCACCAGGTCGCCCAGGTTGGTGTCGCCGTCGTCACCGACCGGCGTGTCCAGCGAGACGGTGTCCTGCGACCAGCGGATCAGCTCGTTGACCCGGTCCACCGGCACGCCGAGGGAATCGGCGATCTGCTCCGGCTCCGGCTCAGTGCCCAGCTCGCGGGTGAGCTGGCGGGCCACGTTACGCATCCGGTTGACGTCCTCGACCAGGTGCACGGGCAGCCGGACGGTGCGCTCCTGCTGGGCGATGGCCCGGCTGATCGCCTGGCGGATCCACCAGGTGGCGTAGGTCGAGAACTTGTAGCCGCGCTCGTAGTCGAACTTCTCCACCGCCCGCACCAGGCCGGTGTTGCCTTCCTGGATCAGGTCGAGCATCGGCATGCCGGAGCGGACGTACCGGCGCGCGATCGAGACCACCAGCCGCAGGTTGGCCCGGATGAACAGGTCCTTGGCCCGCTCGCCCTCGGCCACCAGCCGCTCCAGCTCGTCGGTCGACACGCCCTCGGGGATCTCGCCCTCGTCGAGCAGGTGCTCAGCGTAGAGCCCGGCCTCGATCGCCTTCGACAGCTCGACCTCCTGGGCAGCGTCCAGGAGGGGTGTCTTGGAGATCTCGTGCAGGTAGACGCCGACCAGGTCGCGTTCCTCGGCGACCTCGTCGGTCCTCATCACCATCATGTTCTCCACGCTCGGGCCCTCCCCCGCGTAATTTCCGCAGTCCCCCCGCGGTGCTGACACCTACACAACAGTTCTAATCCCGGGATGATTCCGCGCCGTTCCCCGAGAGTGGCATGAATGTCTGTGTAGTTGCTGAGAGCATCACCGCCGGTTTCCGTGGCACGGGGTTACGGCCCCCCGCTTCCCGGCTCCGGTTCGTCACCCTTCGCCCGGAATAACGGTCCCCACCTGCGATGCCGGTCACCCCCTATGACGTAGCGGGTGCCCGCGAAGTTCACTTAGTGCGCTACCCCGTGACCGGGAATCACATGCGTGAGTCGCGTCACCCGATTACTGGCCGAGCAGGGCGAGCGCCGCGCGGACCTGGCCGCCAGCGGTGTCCAGAGCGGTGCGGGCCTCGGCCACGCCAGCGCCGGCGATGAGGCAGACGAGCGCGGTCTTCAGGTCGCCGCCAGCCTCGGCGAGCGCCGCCCGGCAGACCTGCTCGGCCAGCCCGGTCGCCTCCATCAGGATCGAGATCATCCGCCCGCGCAGCTTGGCATTCGTCGCCACCAGGCCGACCATCAGGTTGGAGTAGACCCGGCCCTGCCGCACCATCACCGCGGTCGAGAAGGCGTTGAGCACCAGCTTCTGCGCCGTCGCCGCCTTCATCCGGGTCGAGCCGGTGACCACCTCGGCCCCGGTGTCCACCCCGATGAAGACGTCGACCTCGCTGGCGGCCGCCGCGCCGGGATCCGCGGCGACCAGGACGGTGTGGGCACCGATTCGGCGCGCGCTGCGCAGCGCGCCGAGCACGTACGGCGTACGTCCGCTCGCGGCCAGGCCGATCACCACGTCGCCGGCGCGCACGCAGGAAGCCGCCTCCTCGGCGCCGGCCGCCTCGTCGTCCTCGGCGTCCTCGACCGCGCGCCACATCGCGTCCGGCCCGCCCGCCAGGTGCGGGCAGAACCAGTCCTCCGGGGTGTTGTAGGTCGGCGGCAGCTCCGCGGCGTCGAGCACGGCAAGCCGCCCGGAGGTGCCGGCCCCGAAGTAGTGCACCCGGTTGCCCTCGCTCAGGGCCGACACCGCGAGTTCGACCGCCGCGGCGACGGCGTCCAGGACCTCGGCGACCGCGGCCGGCACCGTCTGGTCCTCGTCGTTGATGACCCGCAGGACCTCCCGGGTCGGCATGAGGTCCAGGTCCACGCTGTTGGGGTTGCGCTCCTCGGTCGGGGATCCGACCCGTACCACAGATGGCGGCTCGGTCACGAAGTCGCCCGCCTGCGCCCGGTCGGACCGACCCGGTGGCCCTTGACCGCCTCCGCGGTGACCTCCAGCGCGCGCCGGGCCTGCCCGCGGTTGCGGGCGGCGACCCCGACGAAGAGGCAGTCGACGACGGTGAGCTGGGCCAGCCGGCTGGCCGTGGCGCCGGAGCGGTAGGTGGTCTCCCGGGCGGCGGTGGTGAGGACGAAGTCGGCGACCTCGGTGACCGGCGAGCGTGGGAAGTTGGTCAGCGCCACCGTGGTGGCGCCGCGGGCGCGGGCCTGTTCGAGCACCTCCACCACGTCCGAGGTGGTCCCGGTGTGTGAGATGCCGAAGGCTACGTCGCCCTTGCCGAGCAGCGCGGCGGAGGTCAGCGCGGTGTGCACGTCCGGCCAGTAGAAGGCGGTACGCCCGATGCGGTGCAGCTTCTGCTGGAAGTCGGTGGCGACGAAGCCGCTGGCTCCGGCGCCGTAGATGTCGATGCGGCCGGCGGAGTTGAGTGCGTCGACCACCTTCTCGCAGACCGCCGGGTCCAGCTGCTCGGCGGTCTCCTCGACCGCCCGCGCGTCGTTGAACGCGATGGTGGCGATGATCTGCGCGAAGTCGGCGCCGGGCGGGATGTCCCCGCCGACGACCCGGGCGTCGGGCGGCTCCACCCGGCGGGCGGCCTCCGCGGCGAGCCGGATGCGCAGCTGCGGGTAACCCTCCATACCAACCGAGCGGCAGAACCTGATCACCGTCGCCTCGGAGGTCTGGGCCGCCGTGGCGAGGTCGGTGATGGTCCGCCTCGCGGCGTCCGCCGGATCGGCCACCAC
>JADGHA010000484.1 GCA_019689695.1 Micromonosporaceae bacterium
GGTCCGGGGGGTCGGACGGGGGCGTTCCTCTGGTCAGACCTTCGCTACCTACGGTACGCGCGACGTACGACAAGAAGAGCCCGTTGACGGATTTGCGACGCAGTCGACACGGCCGAGATCGACGGTCGACCTGACGCGGATCGCCACATCGGAGATCAACCGGCTACCGCCGAAAGCATCGTCGCGGTCCTCCGGCGATCGAAGGCAGGTGCCGTGGTTTCGCCGAAACCTCACCGGGGTGAGCACACCGGCGACCGGCAGATGGCGGCCCGGTGAGGCCTGGGGCATCCGTCTCTATGATGGTGAAGCGCCCACCGGGGCGGTGAGGGGGAAGGGGCTTCCTACGGCATGACCGTCACCGCGACATCGCAGCGAACGGATGCCGTCGCGCCAGCGCGGGCCGCGGCGGAGCGTGCGGAACCGCCGATCCTGATGCCCCGCCGGCGCCCGGGCTACCTCGGACCGGTGCACATCGTGCAGTTGCTGCTGGTCGAGGTGGTTGTGGTCGCCATCCTCGCCACCGTGGACCGCGGCGTGGCGGTGATCGTCGCGGCCGCGGCCGGCGTGCCACTGCTGCTCGTCACGCTCGCCCGCCGGCAGGGCCGGTGGTGGCTGGAGCGGCGCCTGATGGTTCGCCAGTACCACCGCAGGCGGCACACGTCCGCGGCCGGCGGCGGGGGTGATGCCCGCCTCGCGCAGCTGCGCTGGTTCGCCCCGGGCCTGGTTGTGGAGAACGTGGCGGCGGCCGACGGCACGCAGGTCGGCGTGGCGCGCGACGATGCCGGATGGTACGGAGTGGTGGCGCTGGCGCCGTCCCCCGGGGATGAGGCCCAGGGTGTACGGCTGGACGCGTTGACCGCGGCGCTCGCCGAGGCCGAGCAACCAGGCACGATGGTGCAAGTCGTGGTCCAGACCGTGCCGGCACCGAGCGTGGAGACCGCCGCGGCCTCCCCCGCCAGCTACTCGTACCGCCAGCTGCTCGCCCGGTTCGGAGCCGTGCCGATGCCCGCCGATCAGGCCATTTGGATCGCGGTACGGGTGGACGCGCGGGTGCTTGCCGAGGCCGCACCGGATGGCGCGGCGAGTCTGGACGC
Source organism: Micromonosporaceae bacterium (assembly GCA_019689695.1). Taxonomy (GTDB): domain Bacteria; phylum Actinomycetota; class Actinomycetes; order Mycobacteriales; family Micromonosporaceae; genus JADGHA01. Next base: position 1,095 of record JADGHA010000484.1, read on the forward strand.
CTTGCCCAGCCTGGTGGCCGCCCTGGTACGCAAGGTGACCAAGTCATTGCGCCACGCCGGGATCGCGCACCGCGTCCTCGACGCCGACGCGCTGCTCGACGCGCTGGTACGCGCCTGCGACCTGGAGCATGCCGCACACGCCCCGCAGCCGGTGCAGCCGCACGAGGAGTGGTCCGAGTGGCGGTCACCGCACCTGGCCCACCGGTCGTACTGGGTACGCGGCTGGCCATCCGTCGGGCAGGCCGGGGCGTTCCTGGCGGCGCTGACCGGCGTCGGCGCGCTGACCACGCTGGCGGTGACCCTCGCACCCGAGGACGATGGCCGCGCCGATCTGCGTGCCCTGCTCCGGGTGGCCGCCCCACCAGATGAGCTCAAGTCCGCGTGCCAGGCCGTCCAGCGGATCGCCACGCAGGCCGGCGCCGATCTCTTTCCGCTCGACGGCGAGCAGGGGCCGGCGGTGTATGCATCAGCGCCGACCGGAGGTGGCGCGCGATGACCACGCCGGAACCTGAAGAGAAAGAGCAGCAGAAGCCACCGTCCGGTTCCGTCATCTCCGCGCCCGGCTCAGGGGTCGTCCCCGGGGCGTTGCTCAGCCCCGGGGCCGCAGCGGCCGCACCGCCGCCAGCGGCGTCGGTCCCGCGCCAGCCCGGTGAACCCGGCCGGCTCCTCCCGCCACCGCCGCGGCTGGTCATGCCGCAGACGGACGCCTCCTCGACGTCAACTGTGGGCCAACCCGCGACGCCCGCTTCTCCGGCCGCGACGGCTCCCGCGGCACGGCCGGCCGCCGGCGACAATCTGGTTAGGACGGTCCGGCAGGCCACCGGGGCAGCGGCGGGGCAGGCGGCGGCTGCCGCGTCGCGGGCCGCCGCGCCAGCCGCGGCCGCCAAGGCGGAAGGCCTCGCCGTCGCGGATGCCGGACACAGCGGGCCGCCGGGCGCCTCCCCGGAGGCCCGGCGCGGAAACGGGCATGCCCGGCCGTCCGGCCGGCTGGCCCGGCTCCGGATCGGTTCGCACGTCGTGTCCCGCTCGGCGCTCGCCCATATCCGCGTCTCGCCCGCCAACACCGGTCTCATTCTCGGTATGGACCGGCGCCAGAGCCCTGTGCTGGTGCGCCTGTTCCGGCCTCGCCCGACCCGGGTGGCCCTGGTCGGCGGCGTCTGGGCCGGACAGCTCGTGGCGTTCCGGGCCCTCGCGCTCGGCGCCCGTGCCATCGTGGTCACCTTCGACCCGTACGCGTGGCAAGGCTTCGGAGAGCGGGCCACCGGGCAGGCCGACCGGGTCTCCATCATCACTGCGGAGCAGCCGCTCGCCCTCACCGGCTCGGTGCGGCAGCCAGTCCTGGTCATCTACGACCAGGGCGTGATGGGCGCCAACCAGCCCCAACCGCTCGGGCCGTGGCAGACCCAGCTGACCATCCTGCGCCGGCTCGACCAGGCCGGCGTCTCCGCGGTGCGTGACAGTGACCTGGTCATGCTGCAGCGGCTCACCGGCCCGGAGGCGACCCTGGCCGGCACCGTGCTGCGGCTGCCCGCACCGAGCACCCAGTTCCTCCAGGTCATGGCGAACGACGTGGTGGCTCTGGTGGGTGGTGGCAGCGACCAGTACGTCTGGGTCACCCAGACCGAAGTGGAGCGTCAGTACGCGGGCGCCCCACGCCGATGACCCTGGTCGGCTGCCGGTCAAGAAAGGCGCGCCGCCAAGGATGCTAGGTTGTTCAGCGAGTTGACAGCGGTCGCTCTCAGCACAGGCACGGGAGGTTGACCAGGGTGACGGCCCCGGGCGGTCTGAGCCTGGCCAGGGTGACGGTGGCGGCGCCCAACCGGCGCATGGACGTGGCGTTGCCGGACACCATGCTCGTCGCGGAGTTGCTGCCCCACCTGTTGCGGCACGCGGGGGACGACCTTGCGGACATCGGGGACAGGCAGGGCGGGTGGGTGCTGCGCCGGGCCTCGGGCG
>JADGHA010000485.1 GCA_019689695.1 Micromonosporaceae bacterium
GGGGGCGGCGTTGGTGGGGGGGGGGGGGTCCCCCCGCCGCGGGCCACACCCCCGCCACGATCATGAGGGGCTTTCGCCGGGCTAGGCTGGATGCATGACCACTACCGTGGAACCCCTCACCGTGGTGCGGGCCGGGCGGGTCGACTACGAGTCGGCCTGGGCCGAGCAGCGCCGGCTGCACGCCGCCGTGGTGGCCGGCGAGGCGCCACAGACCGTGCTGCTGCTGGAGCACCCGAGCGTCTACACCGCGGGCAAGCAGACCAAGCCCTGGGACCGGCCGATGGACGGGACACCGGTCGTCGAGGTGGACCGAGGGGGCAACATCACCTGGCACGGGCCCGGTCAGCTGGTCGGCTACCCGATCGTGCGGGTGGCCGGGTTGCGGGACGTAGTGGCCTACGTCCGCCGGGTGGAGCAGATGCTGATCGACGCCTGTGCCGAGCTCGGCGTCGCGACCACCCGGATCAGGGGCGGGGGCCGCTACAGCGGCGTCTGGGTTGCCGCCGACGATCGCGGACCGGCCCGCAAGATAGCCGCGATCGGCATCCGGGTCGCCCGGGGGGTGACGCAGCACGGCTTCGCCCTCAACTGCGACTGCGACCTGTCCGCGTACGACCGGATCGTGCCGTGTGGGCTCACCGACGTCGGCGTGACCTCGCTCAGCAAGGAGCTGGGCCGCCGGGTCACCGTCGCCGACGTGCTCCCGGTGGTCGAGCGGCACCTGCCTACCCTGCTGGCCGCTTAGCGGCCGAAAACCGGTCGATCCAGGCGAGTACGCCGTCACGGGCGGCGGCGTAGGTCACGCCCAGCTCGGCCAGCAGCGCCGCGCCCCGGCCGTCCGGCACCTTGAGCAGCCCCAGCAGCAGGTGCTCGGTGCCGATGTAGTTGTGCCCCAGCTCGAGCGCCTGGTCCAGCGCCTGCTTCATCGCCTCCTTGGACTCCGGGCCGAACGGGACGTGTGCCGGCGGGGTCCCGGTCCCCGGCGGGACGGCACGCAGCACGCGCTTACGGATCGCGTCTGCCGGTCCGGCGAGCTGCACCATCACGTCGGCGGCGGCACCGCCCTCGATGGCGAGCAGGCCGAGGATGATGTGCTCCGGACCGACCGCGCTGTGCCGCATGTCGCGTGCGGTCTCCTGGGCGGTCACCACCGCGTGGCGCGCGCGTTCGGTGAACCGGGAGAAGGTTGGGGTCATCCAGCGCTGCTGCGCGGCCTGCTTGGTCACGCCGAGCGCCCCACCGATCTGGCTCCACGACATGCCCGCGTCCCGGGCCCGGCCGACGAAGTGGTCGATGAGCTGGTCCCCGATCCCGGACAGGGTGTTCGCCCGGTCGCGGGCCTCGGCGACCTTGGCCAGCTCGTCACCGGCCACGTCCGCATCGATCTGGGCGATGAGGTCCTGGAGGTTCAGGTTGAGCGGTGCCATGCGTCAACTATCGCTTGACGACCCCGAGCTCGTCAAGGTGACCTTGACGGCGCATCGCACCGCTCCCGCCGCGCCTCGCGGATCGGCCCGCGCCCCCACCCAGGTCCCGGCTCAGGGACTCCATTGTGGACGGCAGACTGCATCCCCGTCGGTGCAGTTCCGGAGAGGCTAATCACTGGCTCTCCCGGCATGCACCAGGTTTTCCGCGCAGAGCGTGACAGAGATCACCCACTTTCCTGCGTGAGTCACATCGCGATGCGGTCACGACGCCTCGGTTCGCCCCCAGTGCGGGCGTACTCTGACGAACGTGACGATCGCCCCTGAAGGCCGGCGCATGCTGCGGATCGAGGCGCGCAACGCGCAGACTCCGATCGAACGCAAGCCGCCATGGATCAAGATCAGGGCGAACATGGGCCCCGAGTTCACCCACCTGCGCAGCCTGGTCCAGCGGGAAGGGCTGCACACGGTGTGCCAGGAGGCGGGCTGCCCGAACATCTACGAGTGCTGGGAGGACCGGGAGGCGACCTTCCTGATCGGCGGCGACCAGTGCACCAGGCGCTGCGATTTCTGCCAGATCGACACCGGCAAGCCCGCCGAGTTCGACGCGGACGAGCCGCGCCGGGTCGCCGAGTCGGTGGCGTCCATGGGCCTGCGCTACGCCACGGTGACCGGGGTGGCCCGCGACGACCTGCCCGACGGGGGCGCCTGGCTGTACGCCGAGACGGTCCGGCAGATCCACCGGCTGGTCCCTGACTGCGGGGTCGAGCTGCTCATCCCGGACTTCAACGCCGATCCAGGGCAGCTGGGCGAGGTGTTCGGAGCGCACCCGCAGGTGCTGGCGCACAACGTGGAGACCGTGCCGCGCATCTTCAAGCGGATCCGCCCCGCCTTCCGGTACGAACGGTCGCTCGAGGTCCTCGCCCGCGCCCGCGACGCCGGGCTGGTGACCAAGTCGAACCTGATCCTCGGGCTGGGCGAGGAGCGGCACGAGGTGTCCCAGGCACTGCGCGACCTGCGCCAGGTCGGCTGCGAGCTGTTGACCATCAGCCAGTACCTGCGGCCGACGCCCCGCCACCACCCGGTCGAGCGCTGGGTCAAGCCGGAGGAGTTCGTCGAGCTGCGCGAGGAGGCGCTGGCGGTCGGCTTCGCGGGAGTGATGAGCGGCCCGCTGGTGCGCTCCTCGTACCGGGCCGGCCGGCTGTATCAGCAGGCAATCCAGGCCCGCGCGGCGCAGGCTGCCTAGTCGGGCAGCAGGCCTATCCGGCGCGCCGCAGCCGCCGCCTCGACCCGGTTGGTCACGTCGAGCTTGGCGATGATCCGGGACACGTGCACGCTGGCCGTCTTCGGCGAGATGAACAGCTCGCTGGCGATGCCCCGGTTGGTGTGCCCGGCCGCGACCAGCCGCAGCACCTCCAGCTCCCGGGCGGTCAGCAGCTGCGTCTCGGCCGCCGCCCCGCGCAGCCCCAGCCGCCGGGCCAGCAGCCGGGCCTGCTCTGCCAGCGGCGCCGCGCCCAGCCGGGCGGCCAGCTCACCGGCCTCGGCCACCGCCTCGGCGGCGGCCGCCCTCTCGCCGGCGCCGCCGGCCGCCTCCGCCCGCCGGCCCAC
>JADGHA010000486.1 GCA_019689695.1 Micromonosporaceae bacterium
CTTCATGCCCAGACATCGACCCCTGGCATCGGAACTACTCGTCTAGGAGTTGTGGGGGGGTATAAGTCGGGCAGAACAGGCCCACAACTCCTAGATCAGTACCCGCTCGATCAAGACCACGGCCAAGCTAGCAAAGGGTTCACTGCCGGGCGGCGAGCGCCTCCACCGTGACCTCGGTCAGCTCATCGGGGGTGAGCGCGGCCAGCTCGTCCGGGTGGAACCAGCGGGCCTCCGCCGTGGATCCGCCGAGGTCCGCCACGGTTGGTGGGGTGGGGTCGTCCACCGCGACCCGGTAGAAGGCGCGCACGCCGTGCCAGTCGATCGGGTACCCCTCCGGGCCGAGCGACGCGGCGTCCCGGTGGCTGGCCACGCCGAGCAGCTCCACCAGGCGTCCACGCTGGCCGGTCTCCTCGGCCAGCTCGCGGAGCAGCGCCGCGCCGGGCTGCTCGCCGTAGTCGGTGCCGCCGCCGGGCAGGTGCCACCGGCCGGCCCCCGGGTACCCGTCGGCGATACGGGTCAGCAGCACCCGGCCGTCCCTGTCGGTGGCGACCGCGTACGCGGCGAAGCGCTGGGCTCGATGCAGCCCGTCGGGCCCCGGCACCGCGTGGAAGGACGGGTACTCCGGCGGCTCATCGGGGCGCAGGTCGACCGGGGCCGCCGGCAGTCCCAGCGCAGTGGCGGTGAACGGGCGCAGCGGCAGCTTGGCCGCTTCCTCCAGGGTGTGCCACCGGGCCAGGTCGGTGGGCTGGCCGACCCGGTCGACGAGCGTGCCGCCGCGGACCCTGACGTGGTAGATCAGCCGGTCGGTGTGGATGGTGATCCCGCGGTGCGGCAGCGCCCGCATGTCCGCCAGTACGTCATGCAGCCGGTCGACCGCGACGGACAGCCCGGTCTCCGCGGCGGTCTCCCGCACGACGGTGTCGTTGGGGTTCTCACCGTGGTCCACCGCGCCGCCGGGCAGTGACCACACGCCAGGCGTGCCGGACCGCGCGGAAGCGCGCACCAGCAGGATCCGGGACGCCTCATCAGTGCAGATTGCATAGGCCGCGATCCGGCGGAGCGGCTCTAACGCGGGGGTCACGCGTGGCTATTCTTCCGGATTTTCAGTCAATCTCCGAAACGTCTGTCAGATAAGCGACAGTGCGTGCGTTACTCCCACTCGATGGTCCCCGGCGGCTTACTCGTGACGTCGAGGACGACCCGGTTCACTTCGGGCACCTCGTTGGTGATCCGGGTGGAGATCCTCGCGATCACGTCGTACGGCAACCGGGACCAGTCCGCCGTCATCGCGTCCTCGCTGGAGACCGGCCGCAGTACGACCGGGTGCCCGTACGTGCGGCCGTCGCCCTGTACGCCCACGCTGCGCACGTCGGCGAGCAGCACCACCGGGAACTGCCACACGTCGCGGTCCAGGCCGGCCGCGGTCAGCTCCTGCCGGGCGATGAGGTCCGCCGCGCGGAGCACCTCCAGCCGGTGCCGGTCCACCGCGCCGATCACCCGGATGGCGAGCCCCGGGCCGGGGAAGGGGTGCCGCCACACCAGCTCCTCCGGCAGCCCGAGGGCGACGCCCAGCGCGCGTACCTCGTCCTTGAAGAGGGTGCGCAGCGGCTCGACGAGCTGGAAGCGCAGGTCGTCGGGGAGGCCGCCGACGTTGTGGTGGGACTTGATGTTCGCGGTGCCGGTGCCGCCGCCGGACTCCACCACATCGGGGTAGAGCGTGCCCTGTACGAGAAAGTCAACCGGGCCGACCTCGCGGGCCGCCTGCTCGAAGACCCGGATGAACTCGCGCCCGATGATCTTCCGCTTCTGTTCCGGGTCGGTGACGCCGGCCAGCGCGGCGAGGAACCGGTCGGCCGCGTCGACGACCTTGAGCCGGATCCCGGTCACCGCGCCAGGTGCGCCCCCGCCCGCCGCCGCGGCCTGCCCGAAGGCCCGCTGGACCTGCTCGGCCTCACCCGCCCGCAACAGGCCGTGGTCGACGAAGACGCAGGTGAGCTGGTCGCCGACGGCGCGGTGGACGAGCGCAGCGGCGACCGCCGAGTCGACGCCGCCGGAGAGGGCGCAGAGCACCTGGGCGTCACCGACCTGGGCCCTGATCGCGGCCACCTGCTCGTCGATGATGTTGCCCATGGTCCAAGTGGGCTCGATCCCGGCGATCTCGTAGAGGAACCGGGTCAGGATCGCCTGCCCCTGCGGGGTGTGCGCCACCTCGGGGTGGAACTGGACGCCCGCCCGGCGGCGCGCGACATCCTCGAACGCGGCGACCGGCGCGCCGGCGGTGGTGGCGGTCACGGTGAACCCGGGCGGCGCCTCGGTGACGCAGTCGCCGTGGCTCATCCACACGTCCAGCTCGCCCGGCTCGCCGAGCAGCCGGCCGCCGCGGGAGTGCAGGACCGTCCCGCCGAACTCGCGCCGCCCGGTGTGCGCCACCGTGCCGCCCAGCGCCTGCGCCATCGCCTGGAAGCCGTAGCAGATGCCGAACACCGGCACGTCCAGCTCGAACAGCTTCGGGTCGACCTGGGGCGCGCCCGGCTCGTACACGCTGGACGGCCCGCCGGACAGGATGATCGCGGCCGGGTCCCGGGCCAGCAGGTCGGCGACGGGGGTCGAGTGCGGCACGATCTCCGAGTACACCTTCGCCTCGCGCACCCGGCGCGCGATCAGCTGGGCGTACTGCGCGCCGTAGTCGACGACGAGGACTGGCCGGGGCGAGCTCATGCCGGCAAGCGTAGTTGCGGTTAGGGCGCAACCGGCCGCCACCCGCGAGACCTACCTCACGTCACCCTCGGGGAAACATAAGCCTCTGATATAAGTACCTTATGGAAATTGCCTCGGCGCCGGCGCTGACCGCTGCCCTGGAGCAGCTGGTCCGGCTGCTCCTGCGCAGGCTCAGCCCGCCGAGCGGGCTCTCCCTCGCCGCCGCGGCGACGCTTGCCACCCTGGAGCGGTCCGGGCCGCAGCGGCTCACCGAGCTCGCCGCCCGGGAAGGCGTGACGCAACCGGCGATGACCCAGCTGGTCTCCCGGCTGCAG
>JADGHA010000487.1 GCA_019689695.1 Micromonosporaceae bacterium
CCCTTGCCCCAAGAGCCCCTCCCGGCGCACCATCGCGCTCCACTGTACTCCACTTCCCTCCACCTGCAACCGAAACCGGCCCATCTCCTCACCCGTCCGGTGGACAAATGCGCACGTCAGAGCCGGTGGAGGGAATGGGAGGGGTCGGCTAGCCGACAGCAGAGATCAACTGCGCACGCCGCTCCCCGGCCCCGTTGATCATGAGATTGGTAGCGGCAAAGCGGGCATTCCGCGCCGCTGACCTCGTGATCAAGGCATGGGGTTCAGTTCGGCGGCGAGCGCGAGCGCACCGCGCACCGGGTCGCCACCCCACCGGCTGGGGAAGGCGTCGCACAGCCGCCAGCCGGCGCGGGCCAGGAACTGCTGCCGGCGGATGTGGGCACCGACGCCGTCGGGGTGCACGGCGCAGATCAGGCCGACCGCGTCGGCGCCCTCGCCGGCGCAGATGTCGACCGTCCAGCTGCCCACCGGATACGCCAGCCGGGTGGGCACACCGATGCGGCGCAGCTCGGCGGCGAGCGCCCCGGCCCAGGCCGACGGCGGCTCGCCATCGGCGGCCGGAGCGGGACCCCGTGACGCGTAGCCGAGATAGTCGCGGACCAGACCGTCGGCGGCGTCCGGGGTGAGCGAGGTGACCACCACCATCTTCTGCCGGGCCCGGGTGATCATCACGTTGAACAGGTGCGGGTCGGCCACGAACCGGGTCCGGGCCGGCGAGTCGCCGTCCACCAGGCCGAGCGAGGCGACCACCACCTCCGCCTCGCTGCCCTGGAACGCGTGGACCGTGCCCACCCGCAACCCGAGCCGTTCGATCTCCTCTACCGGGAACTCCTTCAGCAGCGCCGACTCCAGCGCGTCCGCCTGGGCGCGGAACGGGGTCACCACGCCGATGCCGCGAACGCCGCCGTCCGCCAGCTCGCGTACCACGCCCACCACCGCGCCGACCTCGGCCTCGTTAACTCCATCGTGGACAGTGGCGTCAGGTACCCGCACGACGTCGATCGCGTCCGCGCACTCGTTGCGCGGATGCCGGGTGGCCACGGCGATGTGGTTGTCGTAGAACCGGCGCGCGGAGAACTCGATGAGGTGCGGGGCGCAGCGGTAGTGCTCGTCCAGCCAGCTCACCGGCGCCGCCGCGGCGGCCAGGTCGAACGCGCTGACCCGGCGCACGTCCAGCGAGTCGGTCAGGCCGTACCGGCGCAGGGTGGTAGCGACGTCCACGTCAGCCACGAACGACACGAAGCGCAGCTGCCGCGGATCGCCGACGACCAGCGCCCGGCGCGCCCGGGCCAGTACCGGGGCGGCCCGGATCTGGTCGATGTGCGACGCCTCGTCCAGGATCACCAGGTCGAACAGCCCGGGCACCGGCGGCAGCAGGTCCTCGACATCGGTCACGGTACCGATCCACAGCGGCAGCGCGTGGACCAGCGCGCGGCCGTCCATTCGCGCGAGCATTTCGCGGCGGCGGTTGCGGCCGGCGCGCAGGGCCGCGCCCAGTGCCGCCGCGCTGCGCCGCGCGTCGGCGCTCCACCGTGCCTCGCTGCGGGCGCGGCGGCGTATCGCGGTGCCGACCGCCGCGGCCAGCGCCGCCTCCGCCTCGGCCAGCGCCTGCCACGCCGGGGCGAGGTCGGTGCCGCCGGTCGCCGCCAGCCGGGCCGCGGCCTGCCGTGCCGCGCCGGCTTCGAGCGCGGCCCGCAGCCGTTCCAGGGGTACGCGGCCGGTGGCGCCCAGCCGGCGGCGCAGCCTGCGCAGCCGCCAGCTCCGGAACCATCTACTGTCGACAGTCCGCGCCGCCCGGGCCAGATCGGCGTCTGGCGCGAAAGCGCCGGGCACATCGGCGGCGAGTCCGGGGATCAGTGGCTCCCAGTGGTCCATGGCCGCGGCCGCCTGCTCCACCTCGAGCGCTGCGGCGATCCCGGTGGTCAGCTCGCGCACCTTCGCCACCGAGCGGGTGACCGCCTCGGCATCCGCGCGCAGGGCGGCCCGGTCCGCCCCGGCCGCCAGGCCGGAGGCGAGTTCGGCGGCGAGCGACTGGCGCCGCTCGGTGTCGCCGAACAGCACCGGTGCGGGTCCCGGGTAGCGGGCCAGCAACTCGCCCAGCACGTCGGCCGCGTGCGTGGACTGCGTCGCGATCAGGACCGATCCGCCCCGGTTCACCACCTCCAGCGCGGCCGCCACGACGGCGTGGCTCTTGCCGCTGCCGGGCGGGCCGGAGGCCACCACGACCCGCTCGGTACGCGCCCGACGTACCACGTCATCCTGCGTTTGGTTGAGCGGAAACGGCGAAAGCAGCGGCGTGTGGTCCGGGGGTGGCGAGGGCAGGAGGCCGAAGTAGACCGCGGCGAGCGCGGTGTCCCCCAGGTTGCGCTGGCGGGACCAGGTCAGCAGGACGTCCCGCATGCCGCTGCCGTACACGTCCCTGGCCTCGTAGAGCGCGACCGCCGCGACGCCGATCAGGCCCTCCTTCGGCAGGATCGGCCGCCGGGGACCGCTGACCACCTCAGCCACCGGCAGGTCGGCCGCGTCGGCGACTCGGCGGATCCACTCGGCAGTGCCCTCCTCTTCCGCCCACTTCCTGCTGGGGATCAGCGCCTCCTCCAGCTGTCCGGCCAGCGCCCGGTCGGCAACCAGCGGGCTCAGCTCCAGATCGCCCGCCGGGACCACCCGGTAGCCGGTGAGCCCCCGCTGCAGGCGGACCGGCTCGCTGGCCAGAGGCAGCCGGACCACGCGGCGCGCACCGGCGACCTCCGCCTGGCCGATGACGAAGCCCCAGCCCCGGCGCAGCAGCCGCTCCTCACGGTGCAGGAGATCCCGGGCGTACAGCCGCTCCAGCCGGCGGTTGCCGGAGGGCCGGTCAGGGTCGTCCAGCCAGGCCGGGGACTGGCCGGTGACGTCCAGCACCCGCTCACCCCCGGTCGGGGCCAGTTCGGCGAGCGCCGTCAGCAGCTTCACGGGATCCATGGCGGGCATGACGGTAATTCATCTCGGGTACCCTCCCCTACCGTGGTGAACGGCGACGGCAGGCTTACCG
>JADGHA010000488.1 GCA_019689695.1 Micromonosporaceae bacterium
TTGCAGTTGTGCACCCCGAAAAAAGGGACATGTCGTGCTATTTCGGGGTGCACAACTGCAAGATCGCGGAGAGGGTTGGCGGGGTCATCCCGCCAGGCGGGCCTGGCGATCCGCCTCGGCGAGCGCGTCGAGCACGCCGTCCAGCTCCCCGCTGAGCACAAGGTCCAGGTTGTACGCGGTGTAGCCGATCCGGTGGTCGGTGATGCGGTTCTGCGGGAAGTTGTACGTGCGGATCCGCTCCGAACGGTCGACCGTGCGCACCTGCGCCTTGCGTGCGTCCGCCGCCGCCGCGGCCGCCTGCTCCGCGGCGAGCGCGGCGAGCTTGGCCCGCAGGATGCGCATCGCCTTGTCCTTGTTCTGCAGTTGGGACCGCTCGTTCTGGACCGCCACCACGATGCCGGTCGGCAGGTGGGTGATGCGCACCGCCGAGTCGGTGGTGTTGACGGACTGGCCACCCGGGCCGGACGAGCGGAAGACGTCAATGCGGAGATCGTTGGGGTCGATCTGCACCTCGGTCTCCTCCGCCTCCGGCGTGACCAGCACGCCCGCGGCCGACGTGTGGATGCGCCCCTGCGACTCGGTGACCGGGACGCGCTGCACCCGGTGCACGCCGCCCTCCCACTTCATCCGCGACCACACGCCGTTGCCCCCCTCGGGCACGCCGCGGGTCTTCAGCGCGACCGCGACGTCCTTGACTCCGCCCAGGTCGGACTCCTGCGAGTCGAGCACCTCGGCGACCCAGCCCCGCCGCTCGGCGTAGCGCAGGTACATCCGCAGCAGGTCGCCGGCGAACAGCGCGGACTCCTCGCCGCCCTCGCCCGCCTTGATCTCCAGGATGACGTCCTTGCCGTCGTCGGGGTCGCGCGGCGTCAGCAGCTCGACCAGCCGCTCCTCGATCGCGGCGACCTGCGCGCTGAGCGACTCGGCCTCGGCGGCGAACGCCGCCGCGTCCGCCCCTCCACCCGCCTCCGCGGCCAGTTCGCGGGCGGCAGCCAGGTCGGCCTTGGCCTGCTCCAGCGCGGTCGCCGTCTTGTAGATGGGCGAGAGCTCGGCAAAGCGGCGGCCGGCCCGGCGCGCCGCGGCCTGGTCGGCGTGGATCGCCGGGTCGGCCAGCTTGCGCTCCAGCTCGGCGTACTCCTCGAGCAGCGCGGCGAGCCGGCCGGTGTCGGTGGTCATCGGGGCCTCCTCGGCAGACACGAACGGCGCCCCCCCCGGCCCCGGGGGCCGGCGGGGGGGGGGGGGGGGGGGGGGGGGGGCCCCGTCTGGGTAGCTACTTGCCGGCGGCCTTCTTGCCCTTGTTCGCCTGGGCCCTGGCGCGGGCGTACTTCTGCTGGAACTTCGCCACCCGGCCGGCGGTGTCCAGCACGCGCTGCTTACCGGTGTAGAACGGGTGGCACTCGCTGCACGTCTCAGCGTGGATCTGCCCGTTGCGCGCGGTGCTGCGGGTGGTGAAGGTGTTGCCGCAGGCGCAGGTGACCTGGGTCACCACGTACTGCGGGTGGATGTTCGGCTTCATGCCTCGACGCGTCCTCTCTCCGCTGGTCGCCGGGTCGCCACCGATTGTGTCCGGGGACGTGAACCGGAACCTGGACTGACGTACCAGTGTGGCACGCCGGCTGTGTAACAGTCTCGGCGGCCAGGTCATTCCGCGGGGCGCCTGACCGCGCGGCGGCAGCAATGCCCTGCGCGGCGGCAAGCGCAGACCGGCGCGGCGGTACCGCGGGATGGAATGGGGTACGCCGCGCGGCCGTAACCCATTCCATCCCGCCCTACTCCCCGGGCGTCGTCTTGGCGATCTGCATCAGGAACTCGACGTTGGTCCGAGTCTCCTTCAGCCTGCTGAGCAGCAGGTCCAGCGCGGCCTGCGACTCCAGCGAGTGCAGCACCCTGCGTAGCTTGTGGACGATGGCCAGCTCCTCCGGCGCGAGCAGGATCTCCTCCCGGCGGGTGCCGGACTGGTCGATGTCGATGGCCGGGTAGACCCGCTTCTCGGCGATCTTGCGGTCCAGCTTCAGCTCCGCGTTGCCGGTGCCCTTGAACTCCTCGAAGATCACCGTGTCCATCATCGAGCCGGTCTCCACCAGCGCGTTCGCGATGATGGTCAGCGATCCGCCGTTCTCGATGTTGCGGGCCGCACCCAGGAACCGCTTCGGCGGGTACAGCGCGGTCGAGTCGATGCCGCCGGAGAGAATCCGGCCGCTCGCCGGCGCGGCCAGGTTGTACGCCCGGCCGAGCCGGGTGATGGAGTCGAGCAGCACGACCACGTCGTTGCCCAGCTCCACCAGCCGCTTGGCCCGCTCGATGGCCAGCTCCGCCACGGTGGTGTGGTCCTGCGGCGGGCGGTCGAAGGTGGAGGCGATGACCTCGCCCTTCACCGACCGCTGCATGTCGGTGACTTCCTCCGGCCGCTCGTCCACCAGCACCACCATCAGGTGGCACTCCGGGTTGTTGCGGGTGATCGCGTTGGCGATCGCCTGCTGGATCATCGTCTTGCCGGCCTTCGGCGGCGAGACGATCAGCGCCCGCTGGCCCTTGCCGATCGGCATCACCAGGTCGATCACCCGGGTGGTCAGGATGTGCGGCTCGGTCTCCAGCCGCAGCCGGTCCTGCGGGTACAGCGGGGTCAGCTTGTAGAAGTCCGGCCGGCGCTTGGCCTCCTCCGGGTCCATCCCGTTGACCGAGTCGAGCCGCACCAGCGGGTTGTACTTGTCCCGCCGCTGCTCGCCCTCGCGCGGCGCGCGCACCGCGCCGGTGATCGCGTCGCCGCGGCGCAGGCCGTTCTTCTTCACCTGGGCCATCGAGACGTAGACGTCGTTGGGCCCGGCGAGGTAGCCGCTGGTGCGGACGAACGCGTAGTTGTCGAGCACGTCGAGGATGCCGGCCACCGGGACGAGCACGTCGTCCTCGGTCACCTGCGGCTCTCCGCTCTCGCCGCGTTCGCCGCCCCGGCCGCGGCGGCGGTCCCGGCGCCCCCGGCGCCCGCCCCGCCGGCCCCCGCGTTCGCTCTCCTCCTCCT
>JADGHA010000489.1 GCA_019689695.1 Micromonosporaceae bacterium
CCACCACACCGACCGGCAGCAACCACCAACCCGTACCGGCCGGACGCCCCGGCACCAACCCACCCAGCAACCAGCCGGCAACCACCACCACCGGTACGACCAGCAGACACTCTGCCAACACCCGGCCGCCGACCGCGAACAGGGACCCGCCCCGCGCCCGCACCAAGGCCAGCTCATCCCGCCGCCGCTGCACGGCCAGCCGGGCAGCCAGCCCGATCAGGCCCAGCAGCGTGCAGACGACCCCTCCCCCGGCGACGGCGAGCAACGCCCAAGCAGCGGCCGTGCGGCGCTGGAACTGCTTCAGCGCGACGTCGAGCCCGGTGCTGGCGGCCAGGGCCTGGCCGGTCTGGATATGCCGGGCCCGGTCGATCTCGGTCGCCAGCGTGTCGATCATCGAGGCGTCCAGCCGCCGCTCGTCCACCCGGAACCGCCAGGTGTGGGTGAGCGTGCCCAGTTGCGGCGCGGCGATGGCCAGGCCTCGCGGGTCGGTCAGGGCGATCGCGCTGGGCGGGATCTCGTCCGCGATGCCCGGCGCCTGCCTCAGCACCTGCACCGCGTCGGCCCAGATCGGCGCCGACCGGTCCACCGGTTCGAAGATGCCGACCACCACTACCTCGACCGGGGCCAGCGACCCCGCGACCGCCAGTACGCTGCCCAGCGCCACCCCCATCCGGTCCGCCACGTCGGTGGAGACGGCGATCTCCACCCGGGAGGCCTGCGGGCCGGTGGCCGGCCAGCGGCCGGCGGCGAACCGGATGGCCTGTTGCGCCCCGCTCTGCACCCGAAGGCCGAGCAGATGCCGCACCCCGGCCGGGGTGAAGGTGGTCACCCCTTCGGGACCGAGGCTGGCGGTGAACCACTCCCCTGCGATCAACCGCTTGATCGGCTGCGGCAAGGCCCGCTGCACGTCCGCCAGCTTCGCCTCAGGGTCCACCGGCAGCTCGGGTCTGGGCACGGTAGTGGTACGGAAGATGAGGTCACGGGCGGTGTACGACAGCGCGGCGATGTCGTGCCGCAGCGCCCGGTCGGACATCCCGTTGGCCGCCTTCGGCACGCCGGTGACCAGCAGGGCAGCCACCATCGCCAGCGTGCCCAGCAGCGCGAGGTGGCTGGCGTGGGCCCGCACCCGGGCCAGCAGATCGGTCACAGCTGGTCTCCGATCCTCAGCTGGGCCGCGGCCAGCCGGCGCCGGGCGGTCCAGGCGACCATTGCACTGAGCACGAGCGCCAGCAGGAACAACCCCGCCGCGGTCGCGGCCACCGGCAGCCAGGCGATCTCCAGCAGCGGCGTGGGCACCGGCCGCTCCGCCGTCGGGGTGAGCACGACCAGCGGCGCCATCGCGGCCGCGACGCCGATGCCGACGCCGACCCCCACCAGCACGCCGAGGCCGGCGAGGAAGGCGTGCTCGGCGATGAGCGAGCGGGCCAGCAGCCGCGGGCCGGCGCCGAGCGTGTGCAGCACCGCCAGCTCGTTGGCCCGCCGCCGGGCCGTCGCGCGTACATCCACCGCGATGCCCATCGCGGCCAGCACGACCCCACCGAGCGCGGCGGCGAACAGCGCCGCCCGCGCGCCGACCCCGTACGGATCCGTCCGCGCCGCCTCGGCCGCTGCCCGACGGTCGAGCACCTGCACGCCGTTGAGCCGCGCGGCGGCAGCCGGTGCCGCCGGGTCCCCAGCGGTGGCCAGCCACCACTCCTGCGGGTTGCGCACCGACCCGTACTGCCGGAACAGCACCGCGGCCAGCGACGGCAGGTCGGCCATCAGCGCGGAGGGCTGCGTCGTACCCGGCACCGCCTCGACCGTCCCTACCAGACGGACGCCGATCGTGGCGTTACCCATGAACAGTTCGATCCGGTCGCCGGTGCCCAGCCGCAACGCCGACATCGCCTGCGGTGTCGCCACCATCGGGACCGGCCCCGGCTCCGGCCCGGGCGCGATGGCCAGGCGTGTGTGGACCACGTCGACCTCGGCGGTCACCGGGGAGTGGTAACCGACTTTCAGCTGCGGGCCGTCGAGCTCCACGGAGAAAGCTTTCCCAAAGTCGTCGTGGCCCTGCCACTGCCCGGCGGCGGCCGGATCGACCGGGGTGGCGCCGGCTCGCAGCGACCCGAGCTGCCAGGTGAGGTCCATCTGCGGCGGGCCCGAGGCGTCCACCAGGAAGCCGGCCAGCCGCGGCCGCGGCCCGAGGTCGTCGGGGAGCGCGACGGAGAACCGCAGCCGCCCGCTGTCGGTGGTGGCGCCGAGCGGCACCTCCCGGTAGCGGCCGTTCGACAGGGCGAACACCGCCGCCGTCTCCACCCGGCTCCGGGCCGCCCGCGTCCGGCTGACCCCACCGGTGGTGCTGGCGCGCACCTCGCCGGTCAGCCGGCCGTCCCCGGCCAGCTCGATGCCGGCGGCGTCCACCCGGGAGCCGGCCAGCGCGGCGAAGACGCCGGCCGGGGAGCCGCCGGCGAGGTCGTCGCGCAGGCACACCACCGGCGCCGCTTCGGCCGCGTCCAGTGCCACCAGCGACGTGGCGACCTTCGCGGCGCCGAGCACAAGCTCGTCCCGGCGTACCGGCAGCGCCTTCTCGACACCCGGCAGGGCGGCAACCTCGCCGGCCCGCTCGGGGGGCGGCAGCGTGCTCTGCTCGACCAGCCGCAGGTCCGCGCCGACGGCGTGGTCCGCCTGGTCCCGCACCGACCGCTGCGAGGTGCCGACCAGGCACCAGGCGAGCGCACCGGCGCCCACCGCGAGCGCGAGCAGCAGCACCGGACCGGCGTGCGGGCGGCGGCCGGCCTGCCACATGCCGATCGTGGTGGCGGTCCACGCCCGGTGTTGGACGAACCGCTCGGCGAGCCGGGTCAGCGGCGGCAGCAGGCGCAGCGCCACGACCGTCCCGGCCAGCACCCCGATCGTCGGTGCCGCGGCGAGCAGCGGGTCCACGCTGAGCCCCCCGCCCACCCGCTCGCCCGCCAGCGGCGAGGAGTACTGGCGCAGCTGCAGCCAGGCGAGCACGGCCAGCACGACCAGGG
>JADGHA010000490.1 GCA_019689695.1 Micromonosporaceae bacterium
CCGGCCCACCCGCCTGCGCTGAAGCGGACAACCCACCCTCCTCCCCGGTGCTCTCGCCGGAGCCTAGTGTCCGGGCGCGAACAGCAGGGCGACCGCGATGCCGGCCAGCCCTTCGCCCCGGCCGGTCAGGCCGAGCCCGTCGGTGGTCGTCCCGGACACCGTCACCGGTGCGCCGACCGCCTCGGAGAGGACCCGCTGGGCCTCCTCGCGGCGCGGGCCCAGCTTCGGGCGTACGCCGACGACCTGGATCGAGACATTGCCGATGGCGAACCCGGCCGCGCGCACCCGGCGGGCGGTCTCGGCGAGCAGGGTGGTTCCGGCCGCCCCGGCCCACTCCGGGCGGTCGGTGCCGAAGTTGGCCCCGAGGTCGCCGAGGCCGGCGGCGGACAGCAGCGCGTCGCAGGCGGCGTGCGCGGCCACGTCACCGTCGGAGTGGCCGGCCAGCCCATCCTGGCCGGGCCAGTGCAGCCCGGCCACCCAGCACGGCCGGCCCGCGGCAAAGGCGTGCACGTCCGTGCCGATACCGACCCTCACGCCACCCACCTCGTTGATCAAGGACATGTGACACGTACCAGATCCTGGCCCCGGAGGGCGTCACCCGGACGAGAGCAGGAGCTCGGCCACCGCGAGGTCGAACGGCCGGGTGATCTTCATGGCGTGCTCCGAGCCCGGCACGCACCTGACCCGTACGCCCAGCTTCTCCACCAGGCCCGCGTCGTCGCTGGCGTCATCGGCGGCGGCCGCGGCGTGCGCCGCCACCAGCACGGCCCGCCGGAAGCCCTGCGGCGTCTGCACTGCGCGCAGCACGGTCCGGTCGACCGTGCCGAGCACCTCCGCCGTCGCGGAGACCTCCTTGATCGTGTCGACCACCGGCAGCACCGGAATGACCGCGTCGTGGCCCGCGCGTACCGCGTCCGCCACGGCCATCACCAGCGCCGGCGGGGCGAGCGCCCGGGCCGCGTCGTGGACGAGCACGATGTCGAATTCATCGGCCACCGCGTCCAGCGCCGCCGCGACCGACCGTTGCCGGGTCGTGCCGCCCGGCACCACGGTCACCGGAGCCACCGGGGCGAGCAGCTCGCGCACCGTGGCCACCTGATCGGGGGGCGCCGCCACCACGATCGCGCCGACCGCCGGGCACTCCGCCACGCGGCGTACCGCGTGGACGAGCAACGGCTCGCCGCAAAGCGGCCGCAGAGCCTTGGGTGCTCCGGGCCCGAGGCGGACTCCGGCACCGGCTGCGGGAACGATGACCGCGACGTCAGCCCGCCGGTCGAACTGCGTGGTCATACCTGTTCCGTCCTACGGCCGGAGCAGGTATGACCACGTAGCGCGGCTGTGCGATTCGTGACCTTCGTGCTGCTCGGTCAAGTCGCGGTCCTGGGGGAGATGTCGAGCCGATCGTTCCGGCTCACGCCTCGGTGAGCACCTTGTCGAGCAGCGTCTCCGCCTCGTCCTTGGTGCTCTTCTCGGCGAGCGCAACCTCGCCGACCAGGATGTCCCGGGCCTTGGCGAGCATGCGCTTCTCGCCCGCGGACAGCCCTCGCTCCCGCTCCCGACGCCAGAGGTCGCGCACGACCTCGGCCACCTTGAGCGGGTTACCGGAAGCCAGCTTCTCCAGGTTCGCCTTGTAACGCCGTGACCAGTTGGTCGGCTCCTCGGTGTGCGGGGCGCGCAGCACATCGAAGACCTTGGTCAGGCCCTCTTCGCCGACCACCTCGCGGACACCGACGATCTCGGCGTTTTCAGCGGGTACCCGCACCGTCAGGTCACCCTGAGCGACCCTGAGGACGAGGTACTGCTTCTCCTCGCCCTTGACGACCCGGGTCTCGATTGCCTCGATGAGTGCGGCCCCGTGGTGGGGGTAGACAACGGTCTCGCCGACACTGAAAACCATAGGTTCGAAACCCCTTTCGCTGTGTCTAGGGTAACACGGCGAGCCACTGATGTCCCGCCCCCGTCTGAAGAGTTACCGCAGGTCAGAGCATGTGTGAGTGGTACTTCTGGGGCTTGACAGGGCGATATCTCACGCGCATCACCACCTAAAGTAACCGACTCATGACGCTGGCGAGCGGCGAGTTGGGATGTCGGATGATTGCCGTCATCCGGTCGCGGGAACCGTAAGAAGCGGAAGCGGTCGATGCGTCGGACTTGGATCACACATCTGTACCTCTGGCGCTGAGCCGGCAGTTGCGCGACAGTGAAGTAAGGCGCACGTCCCACGCGCCAAGGAGACACCCCATGAGCACGCTGGGCGGAGGCAACGGCGACGGCTGGCCGCCCGAGGGCGGTGGCCAGTCGGACGGCCTGCCTGGCCTGCCACCGGAATGGGGCAGCGTGGTCATCCCGGACGACCCGGCCGAACTCGCCGACGAAGCGGCGCAGGTCCGCCGGGAACTCCGTCGGCAGGCCCGCCGCGACGCGTGGCGCCGCCGGCTGCGGCTGCCCGCGCGGGCCGCCGGCCAGGACGGGCAACCCTCGCTCGGGCTGCCCCTGCTGATCATGTCGATCGCCGTGATCGCCACCTTGACCAGCCTGTTCGCCGTGGCCTGGCCAGGGCGCACCAGCAACCAGCTGCGCGGACCGCAGGCGTCCCGGGGTGCCCCGGCCGGCACCCTCGCCCCGGAACTGGCGGACCTCGTGCTCGCCGACCCAGGGGGCTCAGCGGTGCGCGTGGCCGACATCGCACCGGCGGCGCTGCTGCTGGTCGACAGCTGCACGGCCTGCGACGACCTGGTCTCCGCCACCGTGGCCGCCGCGCCCGACCCGGTCACCGTCGTGGTGGTCGGCCAGGCCACGCCGACGCTCGACCCGTCGCTGGGCAAGCTGCGCCGCCTGAAGGACCCCCAGCAGCGCCTGCGCGAGCGGCTACAGCTCGGGACGCCCGGTGGGCTCGCGGCCGTGGTGCTGGTGGCGCGCGGCGGCCACGTCGTCCATAAGCTGCCCGGCGTGACGTCAGTGGACAGCTTCCGCGCCGAGCTGGCCCAGCTCACGTAGCAGAGCTGGCCC
>JADGHA010000025.1 GCA_019689695.1 Micromonosporaceae bacterium
CAGCGCGCCCAGGTAGGGGGCCATCTGGTCGGCCGTGTCGCCGTACGTGCCCGGTCCGGCGATGAGGTACGCCAGGGCGAGCGGCACCGGGCCGGCCATGCCGCTGACCGCGACCGCCAGCCCGGGCTCCCGCCGGGCCCGGGCGACCAGGGCCACCACCAGGCCGGCCAGCAGCGCCAGTACGGGCATGCCCAGCATCTCCACCAGCCGGTCGGTCTCTCCCGCCCCGACTGTCCACTGTGGCAGGCCGAGCCGGATCGAGGAGTCCGGGCCGTCGGGCCCGGGGTAGCGGCCGACCTCGGCCAGGCCGGCCAGCCAGGCGACGCTGCTCACGGCGGCCAGGTTCCAGGCGAGTGGCCGCAGGCTGAGCGCGACCACCGCGACCAGGATGCCACCCACCGCGCCGAGCCCGGCCGCGAGCCCGACCACCAGCGCCGGGTTCACCGACTGGGCGAGGTGGGCGGAGCGGGCAGGCTGCGCGCTCAGTGGGATCACCGCGCCCGCGCCGACGCCGCCGAACAGGGCCAGCAGGACTCTGGTGCCGATCCCGGCCGCGTGCCGGTGCCGGCGGGCGGTCCGCTCGGCAACGGCCGCACCGGCCACCGCAGACAGCACCGCGAACCAGCCCACCCAGGCCAGCTGCGCGTTCCACTGGTTGCCGGAGTCGGCGTCGAACGACCTGTTCAGGTCGACGATGCCCAGACCGTAAGCCACGCCAAGCTGCCCGGCACCAACGAGAGCACTGCCGGCCAGGGCGGTCAGCACTACCCTGCCCCAGGTCCGCACGGTCATGTCGGGAGGGTACGCCGCTCGGCGGATCAGGTCACGTCCGTCGGCACCGGCACCGCCGCCTTGGCCATCAGCAGCTCGTGCAGTTCGGCGCTGCACCGGGCCACCTCTTCCTGGTGCTCGTTGCGGCCGAGTGTGCGGGGGCGCGGGATGTTCACGTCGACCACCCGCTGGATCCGGCCCGGCCGAGGACTGAGTACCACCACCCGGTCGGCCAGCAGCACCGCCTCGTCGATGGAGTGGGTGACGAACAGCGTGGTGGCCTCGAGCTCCATGTGGATGCGCTGCAGCTCGCCGCTGAGCTCCTCGCGGGTCAACGCGTCCAGCGCGGAGAACGGCTCGTCCATCAGCATCACCCGGGGCTGGCCGATGAGCGAGCGGCACAGCGAAACCCGCTGCTGCATGCCGCCGGACAGCTCGTGCGGCAGCCGCTTCTCGAACCCGCCGAGGCCCACCATCTCCAGCAGGGCGATCGCCCGGTCCCGGTGCGCCGAGCGCTTCCAGCCGAACATCTCCACCGGAAGCAGGACGTTGTCCAGCACCGACCGCCACGGCAGCAGCGCGGGGCGCTGGAACACCATCGCGATGTCGCGGCGCGGCCGGGTCACCGGCGTGCCGTCCACCATCACCCGCCCGGCGGAGGGTTCGAGCAGGCCGGCCACGATCCGCAGCAGTGTGGACTTGCCGCAGCCCGACCGGCCGACGATCGCGACGAACTCACCCTCGCGGACGTCCAGGTCGATGCCTCGCAGTGCCTCTACCGTGCCGCGGCGCCCCTGGAACGTGCGCGACACCTGCTCGAGTCGAATCATTCTCGGTCCGCTCCCCACAACCAGCCGGGCGGGATGCTCTCGCCGGACAGACTAGCCGGTTGCGGTACGGCCGCACATCCGCCCCGGTACGGGCCCCGATCAGCGTCCACAGTAGACGTGGAGGGCGGTATATCATCGGGGGGCCACTCCGGACAGCGGTACAGGAGGCCATTCGTGAGCACCGCGGACATCGACTTCGACCGGTTCCGGCTGCGTACCTTCGTCGAGGGCCTCACCGGCTCCGGGGAGATAGAGGTGCGCCCGGAGCCGGTGGACCTGGCCGACGTGGCCCGGTTGCTCGAGGAGGTGCCACGAGCGTTGTGGCTGCGCCAGGTCGGCCCGGAGCGGGCCGAGCTGGTCGGCAACGTGGTCGCCGCCCGCAGCCGGCTGGCCCGGGCGTTCGGGACCACCCCTGACGCGCTCCTCCCCGAAGTGCTCCGGCGGCTGCGGGTACGGCATCCGGTCGTGGAGGTGCCCCAGGCCGAAGCGCCCGTACAGCAGGTGGTGCTGACCGGGGCGGACGCCGACCTGACCGCGCTTCCGGTGCACCTGCAGCATGAGCTCGACGGCGCTCCGTACATCTCGGCCTCGATGGACTTCGCCATCGATCCCGCCACCGGCTGGACCAATGTGGGCTTCCGGCGGCTGATGCTGCGCGGCGCCCGGGAGGCCGGAGTCGACCTGGTGGCCCCCAGCGACTTGCGGGCCATCTACCTGGCGCACGCCGAACAGGGCCGGCCGCTGCCGGTCAGCTTCGTGGTCGGCTGCCACCCGGTGGACCAGGTGGCCGCGGTGATGCGGCTGCCGGTGGACGAGTTGGGCCTGCTCGCGTCGCTGCGGGACGCGCCGCTGCCGGTGGTGAAATGCGTGACGAACGAGGTGCGGGTGCCGGCCGACGCGGAGCTGGTCCTGGAGGGCTACCTGGACGAACGCGGGCACGTCGAGGCGGAGGGCCCCTACGGTGAGTTCCTCGGCTACTACGGCGGGGTGAAGCGGAACCCGGTGTTCCACCTCACCGCCATCACTCGCCGGTCCGACGCGCTGTTCCAGACCGCCACCATCGGCGGGCGCGGCCTGGCCCACACCGACACGTCCGCGCTGGGCGTCGTGCGGACCGAGGTAGCTGTCTGGCGGGCGCTGGAGACGGCCGTGCGGGAACCGGTGGCCGTCTGCGCGACCGCCTCCAGCGGCGGCACCTTCAACGTTCGCGTCGCGCTCCGCCAGCGGGTGCCCGGTGAGGCCCGCAACGCCATCGCCGCCGTCTTCAGTTGCATGGCCAACGTCAAGCACGTCTTCGTGGTCGACCCGGACGTCGACATCTTCTCCGACCAGCAGATGGACTGGGCGCTGGCGACGCGCTTCCAGGCCGACCGCGACCTGGTCGTGCAGAACGGGTTCCGCACGCTGCCGCTGGACCCGTCACTGGAGCCGGGCACGCGGACCGGTGCCAAGGCCGGGTTCGACCTGACCTGGCCGTTCGGCGACGGCGGCCGGCTGGAGCGGGCGGTGCCCGAGCCGCCGCGCTACGACTGTCCACAGTTCCCCTCGGTGCGGGCCGCGCTGGAGGACGGACCCAAGCACTTCGCGGAGCTGATGGCCGCCACGCGCAGCCGCGACGGCCGCGAGGTGGTGCGGGCACTGGACCAGCTGCGCACCGACGGCAAGCTCGACCGCGACGAGCGGGGCCGCTACCTGCTCAGCTAGCCCGGCTCAGCTAGCCCGGCTCGGTCGCCGCCACCGGGCGCGACCACCCGGCGTCGGCAGAATTTCTGGTGGTCGTCAGACCTTCTGGTGCCAGCGGCCGGACGCGGCCACCAGGGCCACAAGCGACTGTGGCATCAGGCCGGAGTGGTTGGCCGGTGTGATGCGCAGCGGTCCGCTCAGGCCATCCAGCTGGCTGGTCTCCAGCACGTTGCGCACCGCCGCACCGTCGGTTCCACCTGCCCGCTCCATCGCGTTCACCAGCAGCTGCACCGCGTCCGCGGCGAACGAGGCCGGGCCGTAGTAGGTGCCGTAACGCGCGGTGTAGTCGCGGACCCACTGCTTGCGGGCGGCCTTCGCCGGGGTGGTGGCGATGATGTCGTCGATGACCAGGGTTTGAGTGAAGATCATGGTGGCGCTGTCGGTGGCCGCCTTGGTGGAGTCCGGCAGGAACAGGTCGCCGGCGGCGGCGGCGTCGAAGACCAGGCCCTTGTCGAAGCCGGCCGCACGTGCTTCGGCGGCCACCCGTTGGGCCTGGTCGGAGAGGGCGAAGATGACCAGCGCGTCGGGCTCCTCCTCGACCACCTCCCGCACGGTCTGGCTGGTCTCCGTGTCGGTGGGCTTGAGCCGCCCCTCGGCCACGATGGTGAGGCCACTGTTCTCGTCCAGCTCGGCCTTCATCGCGGCCAGCCCGTCCCGGCCGTACTCGTCGTCGGTGTACAGCAGGCCGACCTTCTTCCGCTTCGACCGGCTCAGCTCGAGCGCGATGGCCGCGGCATCGTCGGGCGCGTTCGGCCCCACCTTGAAAATGTAGGGCTGGATCGGGTTGGTCACCTTGCTCGCCGCGGAGAGCGAGATGGTGGGCACCTGCTCGGTGTTGATGCTCTTCGCCGCCGCCAGGACGCCGTCGCTGGTCACACCGGTAATGATGGCGTCGACCGACGGATCTTTGGTGAAGTCGGTGATGTTCGCCAGGGACAGCGTCTTGTCCGAGCGGTTGTCCTTGGGCTCATACCGGATCTTGCGGCCGCCCAGCACCCCGGACTCGTTGAGCTGGTCGATCTTCAGCCGCAGGGCGCGGTCGTACGCCGTGCCGAGCGGCGCCGCGAACCCGGACAGCTCCAGATCCGCCTTGATCACGATGTCCTGCTTGTGCTCGCCGGACTCGCTGCCCAGGCCGCAGGCCGAGGTGACCGAGGCGGCTCCGACGAGCATGACCGAGACGACCGACAGCCCTCGGATGACCCTCACAGCAGTCCTCCTGTTTGTCCGGACCCGCAACCACAGCGATCGGTGAAGCCTCGAAAACCTTGCCAACGCCGCGCCCCGGGGTCAAGCGGGGCCAGTCAGGGGCGTAACTATTGGCGCTCTTCGCGCGCCGGGCCCGGCAGAAAATTCAGTGTGACGTAGCGCACACGCATCGTCGGCTTTACGACATCGTTCCAGTTCACGGGGCTCTATAATCCGCCGTTCGCCGCGTTGAACGGTTCTCGATGGGGAAAGTCGGTCGATTCCTACCACCCTGAGGCTTCCGTTCTCCCGCGCAGCATGATGAAATCGCGGCCGTGCCGCGTGTGACGTCCCCACTGTGCCCATCGGACGAGGCCGGTGTCGACGGGGCGGGTTACGCGTGGGCGAGAGCGACGGAGGCGATCTCGTGAGCACGCGAGCCACTAGCTTGACGAGCGGTGTCCACACCGGAAGGCCGACCGGGCAGCTGGAACGGCGGCGCCTGGTGCCGCGCCTGCGCGACGCCAGGATCAGATCCAAGCTGGCCCTGATCCTGGTGGTACCGGTCGTGGCGATCGTCGGCCTGGCCACCGCCCGGCTGGTCGACAGCGGCCGGCGGGCCGCCGACGCCCAGTTGGTGCGCTCGCTGACCCAGCTGTCCACAAAGGTCAACGCGCTCGCCGACGACGTGCACAAGGAGCGGATGGCCGCCGCCAGCATGCTCGCCGGGCAGGCCGGCGGCAAGGGCGCGGCGGACGCGTTCAACCAGCAGGTCCAGCAGACCGACCGGAGCATCGCCGACTACACCCGCGAGCGCAACAGGTTGGGCGACGTGCCGTCGGCGGTGGAGAACCGGCTCCGCGGCATCGACACCAAGCTGTCCACCATCAACGCCATCCGGCAGGAGGTGCAGGCCAAGCCCGCTCCCGCGGTGTCCGAGGTGGTCGTCCGGTACGGCGTCATCATCACCGACCTCTCCTCATATAGCGAGGTCATCGGCCAGATCGCCGGTGAGGGCCAGCTCGCCGACAGCGAGCGGGCGGTCGCCGCGTTCTCCTCGGACAAGGCGGCCACCAGCGAGGAGCAGGCGCTGGCGTACGCGGCGCTGGTGGACGGCGACGGGAAGGGCCTGTCCCAGGAGCAGTTCTCCGGGTTCGTCTCCACGCTGACCACGCAGCAGGAGGCACAGGTCACCTTCGCGCTGGCCGCCACCCCCAAGCTGCGGGCGCCGGTCGACGCGGCGGTCACCGGTGACGCGGTCTTCCTGGCCGACCAGGTGGAGACCGAACTGACCCGGTCGGTCGGCGGCGCGGCGCCGCAGGTGAGCGCGGAGGACGTCTCGCGTGCCTTCGGTGCGGTGGTGAACCTGAAGCGGTTCGCCGAGAAACAGCTCGAACAGCAACTGCTGGCCGACGCCGAGGCCGAGCGCACCGCGGTGCTGCGCCAGGTGCTCGTCGAGTCGGTGCTGGTACTGGTCACCCTGATCGTCGCGATCACGCTCGCGGTGGTGCTCGCCCGCTCGCTGGTCCGCTCGCTGAGCCGGCTGCGCGAGGGCGCGCTGGCGGTGGCCCACCGCGACCTGCCGGATGCGGTGGCCCGGCTACGGGACGTGCGCAGCCTCGGCGAGGGCGGTCCGGAGGAGATCGCCCGGCAGGTCCGGGACCCGATCCGGCTGCCCAACAAGGACGAGGTCGGCCAGGTCGCGGTGGCCTTCAACGTGGTTCACCGGGAGGCGGTACGGATCGCGGCGGAGCAGGCCGCACTGCGCACCAGCGTCTCGGCGATGTTCCTCAACCTGGCCCGGCGCAGCCAGGCGCTGGTCGACCGGATGATCGGTGAGCTGGACAAGATCGAGCGGGGCGAGGAGGACCCCAAGCGGCTGGCCCAGCTGTTCCAGCTCGACCACCTGGCCACCCGGATGCGCCGCAACGACGAGAACCTGCTGGTCCTCGCCGGCGCCGACTCCACCGCTCCGCGGCGGGAGGACGCCCTGCTGGTGGACGCGATACGGGCCGCGCAGTCCGAGGTGGAGCAGTACGACCGGATCGAGTTCGGCACGATCGACACCGACGTCTCGATCGCCGCGCACGCCGTCAACGACGTGGTGCGGCTGCTCGCCGAGCTGCTGGACAACGCCACCCGGTTCTCCCCGCCCAACCAGGCGGTGGTGGCCGACGCCCGGCGGGTCCGCGACTACGTGCTCGTCCAGATCGAGGACCGCGGGCTGGGCATGTCCGACGAGCAGCTGGCCGCGCTCAACGCCCGCCTGGCCGAACCGCCCACGGTGGACGTGGCGGCGTTCCGGATGATGGGCCTGGCCGTGGTCGGCCGGCTGGCCGACCGGTACCGGATCCGGGTGGAGCTGCGGCACAACCCGGACGGCGGGACCATCGCGCAGGTGAGCCTGCCCAGCAGCATCCTGATCCTGCCGCAGGTGCGTTCCCACGAGCCGGTGCTGGCCCGCCCGCGTTCCCCGCTGGCGGTGGAGACCGGGCCGTCCGGCTGGTCGGCGCCGCCGGCACCCACGCTCGGCTCGCGGATGGGCCAGGGCACGCTGGCCGACCGCCTGGCCGGTGCCCGGGGCCTGCAGACGGCGCCCACCGGAGCCACCGTGGCCGCGCAGGGTGGCCCGGCATGGTCCGGCGGTGGTGCGGCGGGCGGGTACTCGCAGCAGCACCCACCCGCGCGGGTCGTCTCCGCACCCGTGGCGCAGTCCGCGCCGGCCCAGCAGCACGCGGACGACACCACCGAGCTTCCCATCTTCCGGGAGATCGAAGCCGTCTGGTTCCGCACCCACGGCACCCGCGACGTGAACGCCGGCGCGGAGAACTGGTCCATGCCCACCGCCGGCCACCCGCCACCGCCGGTCATTCCGGCCGGCAGCCCGGTCGGCGCCAGCGTGCCGGTCACGGGCCAGGGGCAGCCAGCCGGCTACGGATCGGGCCGTGGCGGCTCGACCGGCAACGGCGCCAGCGCTGCGCCCGCCCAGCGGCCGGCGGCGGCGCCACCACCGGCCGCGTACACCCCGCCGCAGGTGCCGCCTTCCAGCACTGGCGGGTCGAACAACGGCGAGCAGTGGCGCACGGCGGCGGACGAGGGATGGCGCCGTGCCTCCGCGGCCGCCGCGCCCCCGGCGTCCGGCACGACCCGCTCCGGCCTGCCCAAGCGGGTCCCCCAAGCCCAGCTGGTGCCCGGCGGTGTGACGCCGACCGGCGGGACGAACCGCACCAAGCGCACCCCTGACGAGGTACGCGGCCTGCTCTCCGCGTACCACCGAGGAGTGCAACGCGGGCGATCGGCTTCCGGTGTCCGCCCGACTGAGGAGACCACCCGATGACCAGGCCAGGATCTATGCAGAACATGAGTTGGCTGCTCAGCAACTTCGCTGACAACGTGCCCGGCATCGCGCACGTGATCGCGGTCTCGGCTGACGGCCTGCTGCTGGCCGCGTCCCGGGACCTGCCGCCGGATCGGGCCGAGCAGCTCGCCGCGATCACGGCGGGGGTGGTTAGCCTCACCGACGGTGCATCGCGTACCTTCACCGGCGGCAACGTGCTGCAGACCATTGTGGAGATGGACAGCGGATACCTGTTCCTGATGTCCATCAGCGACGGTTCGTCGCTGTCCGTGCTCGCGTCGCGCAGCTGCGACGTCGGGCAGGTGGGGTACGAGATGGCGCTGCTCGTCGAGCGGGTGGGGGCGGCCCTGGTGCCGCTGCCGCGGGAGGCGGTCGGCTGACCCGGCCGTCCATACTCGACGGCTCGAATGCTCAAATGGGGGGAGGAGGTGACCGACCATGGGACAACCGCACGAGGACCCGCGAGGCGCACTGGTGCGGCCGTACGCGGTCACCCGTGGCCGCACTGAACCCCTGCGCGACATCGCCATCGAAGCGGTCCTGCTCACCACTCCGACCGGGGTGCAGGAGTCCCGGTTCGCCGGCCACGACAAGCAACGCATCGCCGCGGTCTGCGACGGGCGGCCGCAGTCACTCGCCGAGATCGCCGCGTACACCCGGCTGCCACTCGGGGTGGCCCGCGTGCTGGTAGCCGACATGGTCGCCGATGGCCTGCTGGCCCTGCACGGAGCCGCGCTCAGCGACGTGTACGAGGAGCGGATGGAACTGCTGGAAAGGGTGCTCAGTGGACTTCGCAGGCTCTAAGCCCCGGCAGACCCGACGGGGTGGGATCACGTCGGCGAAGATCGTCATTGCCGGCGGGTTCGGCGTAGGCAAGACGACCATGGTCGGTGCGGTCTCCGAGATCGAGCCGCTGACCACGGAGGCGGTGATGACCGCCGCCGGGGTGGGCATAGACGACCCGAGCAAGGTGCCCGGCAAGGGCACCACCACGGTGGCCATGGACTTCGGCCGGATCACCATGGCCGAGGACCTCATCCTCTACCTGTTCGGTACGCCGGGCCAGACGCGGTTCTGGTTCATGTGGGACGAACTGATCAGGGGCGCATTGGGTGCGGCGGTGCTGGTCGACACCCGCCGCATCACAGACGCGTTCGCGCCGCTGGACTACTTCGAGAACCGCGGCATGCCGTATCTGGTCGCGCTGAACTGTTTCGACGGTGCCCCTCGGTACGACCTCGACGAGGTGCGCGAGGCGCTGGCCATCCCGCAGCACGTGCCCCTCGTGCTGTGCGATGCACGGCAGCGCGATTCGGTCAAGCATGTGCTGATCACGGTGGTCGAGCATTCGATGATGATGCTGCGCGCCGAACACAACCGGGGAGAGGCGGCCCCCGTCGGCTGACCGTCCTCGGTCCCTATTGGCAAGAGATCGACCGCGGCCCAGTCAGGAGTTGATGAACCACTAGGATCATGCCGGCTCGGCCGGGACAGCAGGCATTCAGTGGCGTTTGCGTGAGGAACGCCGATGACGTGGCGATCAGCCGAAAGCAAGCAAAGAAACTGAGGGAGGCAAGACCTGATGAGGCGTTCGATCGCGCTGCCCGCGGCGGCGCTGGCCGTGCTCTTGGCCGCGGTCACTGGATGCTCGGGCAGCGATGACAAATCCGACAGTGGTGGTTCGGGAAGCGCAGAGCCGGTGAAGGTGACGTATGTCACCGGGTTCGGCACCGGTGGGCACGACGCCTTCGCCTACGTCGGCTTGGACAAGGGCTTCTTCCGGGACGCCGGCCTGGATGTCCAGGTTGAGACCGGACAGCCGGCCACGAACCGGCAGACGGTTGAGGCCGGTAAGGCGCAGTTCACCTATGTGGACCTGACCGGTCACATGATCGCAACCTCGAACGGCCAGTTCAGGGATATCAGGGCGATCGCCGCGGTGCACCAGAACACTCTGGTCACCATCTTCGCCCCGGAGGGCTCCGGCATCAACGCGCCGAAGGACCTGGAGGGCAAGAAGGTCGGCGCGGCCAAGGCGTCGGTGTCGCTGACCCTGATGCCGGCGTACGCCAAGCTGGCCGGCTTCGACATGAGCAAGGTGACGATGGTCGAGGGGGACCCGCAGGGCCTGGCCGGGTTGCTGAAGGCAAAGAAGGTCGACGCGCTGAGCACCTTCATCATCACCCGCGGCACGGTGGAGCGGGTCACCGGGCAGAAGATGATCGCCATGCCGTTCAGTGACCGGCTGACCGACCTGCTGGGCACCGCGATCGTCACCACGGACAAGTTCGCCAAGGAGCACCCCAAGGAGACCGCGGCCTTCCGGGACGCCGCCCTCAAGTCCCTGCAGTACACGATCGACCACCCGCAGGAGGCTGCTGAGATCATGAAGAAGCACCTCCCGACGATCAATGTGGAAAGCACCGTCACCGAGATCACGCTGATGAAGCCCTACGTCACCTCGGCGCCGGGCGGGAAGATCGGCGTCATCGACGAGCAGCGTACGGCGCGCGCCATCGCCATCCTCGAGGGCGCGGGGATGATCAAGCCGGGCCTGAAGCCGTCGGACTTCGTCGACTTCGACATCGCACCGAAGGTTTAGCAGCCGACAGCGGGACGGCGGCCGGCATCGGCCGCCGTCCCGGCCTAACCCAGAAAGATGACCGTGACTGGATCGACCACACAGGACACGTACGCGTTCAGCAACGCCGATCCGGAGGCGCAGGACCGGCACGCCCAGCTGTCGGCGATGCTTGACCCGTTCACCTTCGCGCGGTTGTCCACGGTGGGCGACCTGACCGGTCGGCGCTGCCTGGAAGTAGGGGCGGGCGGCGGCAGTGTCGCCCGCTGGCTCGCGGAGCAGGTGGGTAGCGGCGGCCGGGTGCTCGCGACGGACATCGACACCAGTCGGCTCCCCCCGGATCCGCCGTACGAGGTGCTGCGGCACGACATCACCCGGGAGCCCGTGCCGCCCGGGCCGTGGGATCTGATCCACGCCCGGCTCGTGCTCATCCACCTTCCCCAGCGGCGGCAGATCCTGCGCAATCTCGCCGCGGCGCTGGCTCCTGGTGGCGCCCTCGTACTCGAGGACTGGGACGCCACCATCGGCAACTTCGTGCTCGCTGCGCCGGACGAGGACGCGGTTGAGCTGTTCAACGATTACCAGGCCGGGCTGATGAAGATCATGGCGTCCGGCGGCAACGACTCGGCCTGGGGCCGGCGGGCGCATGCCGCCATGATCGAGGCGGGTCTGGTCGATGTGGACACCGAGATCCACGCCCGGTCCTGGCCGGGCGGCACGCCCGGTGCGCTGATCATCACCGTCAACATCGCCCAGCTGCGCGAGCAGTTCCGCGCGGCCGGCTTCACCGATGAACGGCTGGACGCCTTGATCCGGCTGGCCCACGACCCGCGCATGGTGTGGCGGGGCCACGTGTTGTTCTCCACGATTGGGCGGCGGCCGGCTGAATCGGGATCCGTCTCCGTGTCCCCAGCGGGTTAGGGATGACAGTGAAGAAGCGCGGACAGCTCCCCTGGCCGTACGCGATCGGAGTGCCGGTCGCGGGTCTGTCGGCCGCCATCGGATTGTGGTGGTTGATCGTGGTCGCCTTCCACATTGACCCGATCTTCCTACCCAGTCCCCGGCAGGTGGTCCAGGCGTTTGGGCAGCAGCGCAGCCTGCTGCTCACGGAGACCTGGTCGACGCTCTGGATGACCCTGGTCGGGTTTGTCATCGCCGGCGCCGCCGGCCTGCTCGTGGCCATGATCCTGACGATGTCATGGATCATAGAGCGAGCCGTGCTCCCGATGATCATCGCGTTCAACGCGGTGCCGAAGGTTGCCTTCGTCCCGCTGCTGATCGTCTGGCTCAGCTTCGGTGCCCGGCCGAAGATCGCCATGGTGGCGCTGATCGCGTTCTTCCCGGTGGTCGTGGCGACGATGGCGGGCCTCACCAGCACCCCGGCGGAGCTGCGCGAGCTGGCCCAGTCGCTGTCCGCGTCCCGCTGGCAGACCTACCTCAAGGTCCGGGTGCCGTGGGCGCTGTCCCAGGTCTTCGTGGGGCTGAAGCTGTCGATCACCCTGTCGTTGATCGGGGTCGTGGTGGCCGAGATCCAGATTCCGGACTCCGGACTCGGGTCGGTCATCCTGCATTCGGGCCAGACAGCGGACACGGCACTGGCGTTCGCCGCCATCGCCCTGCTGTCCGTGCTCGGCGTGGGCTTGTTCTACCTCATGGTCGCCGTGGAGCGCTTGCTGCTCCCGTGGGCCCGAGAGCTGTCAGCCTGACCGGTCGACGGAAAGCCCGTTATCCTTCACCGTCGCCAAGAAGGTGTGCCAGCGACCGCGCCGCCGGAACGACACGACCGGCGGCGACATCGAGCCCTCGGCGCACAAACCCGCTTGCCAACTTGCATCGCTTTCTGCCACCTCGCCCGCCCACCGCGGACGTCAGAATGCTATGAGCGGGTTCGCACCGGCCGACGCGGCCACGCATATCGAGCCCTGTACGCCCGATGCGGCGGAACGGATCGTCAGAAACAGAGTTAGTGCAGCGCGGCGGAACTCTGCCTCAACGCACAGTAGGAGGCTTGGGCGAATGCGGGTGTCAGGTCACCCGTGTGATTGCGCCCATCGCCATGAACATCGCACCCAACAGGGCGCTCCACGCGTTCGGTGGCCGGCGGCGTCAACGAGCATTTCGTTGACCCCTTGCTCCGGGTCAACAGCCTCGCCCGAGCGCACATAGCAGTCCGCATACCTCGGCCGCGCCTTGCACGGCGACAAGTCCGCTGCGGCTTCGAGTCCTGCGTTCTCTCCTTCGACCACGGCAGGCGGGACTCATCGGCACACTGGGCCACTTACCCGACCGGCTTCCTGACGAGCCACGCCGGCGAACCTTCTACTGAGGACGAGAGCGGCATTCGCTGCTGTCCGATCACGGTCAGCAGCACCGTCCTGGCTGCGCGTGAATGATACATTGACTTCCGCCTACCTGGGGAGGAGGAGAGAATGCCGGACGCTGGGCGGGATCTCGGCGTTGATAAGTACGAGCTGTGGCTTGCCGGCAAGGAGAAGCTGCCGGCGGTGGTGGCTCTATACGACGAGGCGAGGCGCCGGATCGAGAGTACGGGTGACAACGCCGTCACAGCTCTCACCATGCCCAGTGTCCTGCTGGGCAACCACGGCGAGGTTCTCGGTTCGTGGACCGCGCTGCGGGACGAGTTGCTAACGATGCTGTCGAACACCGCGACGAGCCTGGCCATGGTGGCGGATGTGCTGGTCATGGCGGCCGACGCCTACGACCGTAGCGACCAGGCTGCCGCGCGCGAATTCAACCAGTTGCGGATGGAGCACCAGGACCGGGAGCGGCATAGGGAGGCTTCGCGATGAGCTTCGACCAGCTCATGGAGCACGCCTATGAGATCCAGCAGTTGGCGGTGGAGAAGTACATGAAGCGCTGGCGCGCCAACCAGCCGGGTCTGTACGCACCTTGGGAGCAGGTGGCCGGCGAGGCGCAGGCCCGCGCGCGGATCGAGCTGGAGGTGGCCGACATCCCCGGCTTGTTCGCCCCGTTCGCAGTGATCCCCGACCCAGCCCTGTATCACCGGATGATAGAAGCCATGGACCAGGCCATCGGCAGGCTCTCCCCGGGCACATGGCAGGAAACCGGGGAGCAACCCAGCCTCACCGACGGCTACGACGCCAATAGCGACCTGGCCGTGATGTCCAGCACGGCGAGCTGGCTTGCGAAGTGGTCCGGCTATGCAGCGAGGGAGTTCAAGACCAAATTCATCGACCCGTTCCCTTACATCCTGCACAACCAGGCCCGACTTGCCCGTGTAGTCAGGGATGCGCTGGACGCGCAGCAGGCGGTCTGCCGAAAAGGGCGTCAGGATATCGACGACATGGCGCACAAGGTGCTAAACGCGTTGCACGGGATGGGCACACCAGCCGGCGGCGGGGATCTGAGCTTCGTCTTCACCGCGGTCGGAGCCGTCCTCAGCTTTTCGGCCTCGGCGGCGTCGGGCGCCGCTGCTGTGGGGTTGACCGCGGTAGCGTCGGCCGCGTCCATCGCGGCGCAGAAGTCCGGCGGCCGGCCAGGGGCGTCGAGTCTGGAAAACCCACTCGAGGTCCAGTACCGCGCTCTGGACATCGAGTCGATCATGGACGCCCTGCGGGCAGGTGTCGGGAACCTCAAGAAGATCATCCTGGAGCAGGAGGACGCGATCGCGAGTGCGATGAAGGCGTCACTCGAACACGTGCGGGCCAACCGCAAGGACTTTGTGGCGCCTCGCCCGAAGCTGGCGAACGCGACCGCAGCGACCGTCGGCAGCCGGGATTTCCTCGGCTTCGCGCACTGACGCTCCGATGCCGATGGTAGGGGCAGCGGGAGTGCTGGCGGGATGATCCGGGCTGTCACTCGTGCGGTGCGGCCGGAAGGTGGGTGGGTATGACTCAGCCGGATGCCGGTTCGGAAAGCCGTCGATGGCGGGGGGCGATCACGGCCGTGGGGCCGCCGGCCGCACTGCTCGCCGCTGTGGCTGCACTCGGGATGGCGCAAGTCGTCAGGGATCGATCGGAGTCGCCGTCGTGTGTCGTGCCCAGCGCTGTGCCGATCGGCGAGGTCGGACCGGCAGCGCGCGCGCCCGGCGGGGGTGGGTTGCGCATCGTGGAGAAGGGCTTCACCCAGATGAACCCGGGCAGCGGGCTGTTCGCTCTCACCGGGCTGGTCAGCCTCGGCGCAGTGCTGGAGAACGCCAGCGACCAGGCCGCCTATCGGACCCGCATCACCTTCCGTGTCTTCGACGAGCAGAACAGGTCCGTGACGCCTGACTCCGAATACAAAAGTAGGCATGTAGAGATCCCGGTGCTCCACCCGCACCAGCGGGTGGTTGTCGGCAACGGCTTGCTCGTCAAAGCGATAAAGCCCGGCGTAGCGTCCAGGATCGCCGGTTTCGACATCGAGCTCGGCACGACCCACTGGGTGTCCTCTGACGTCGCCAAGCAGAGTTTCGCGCGAGTATCTGTAGAGAGTCAGACGAGCAGGCGCTTCGCCGAAGGTAGCGGCGGGGTGATCTTCACGCTGCGCTCGGGATACTGCCGGATCACGCCCAACCGCGGGGTGGCGATGGTCTTCCGGGACGCTGCCGGGGTCATCGTGGGCGGTGCTTTCGACACGAGTGCGGCGGGCGGCTATTGCCGACCTGGCGACACCGAGGACGAGCTGGCCACGGCGTTCTACAGCATGCCGGAGGACGCCGACCTGACGAAGACCGAGGTGTCTGCGTATTGCGACGTCTCCCGGCCCGACCCCGCACCGTCCGAATCGGACGTACCGATCAACTGACCGCAACCGCGGGAGAAGGTTCAGTCCACCGGCAGGCGGTAGCCGCGCTTGACGACGGTCTGCACGAGGCCCGGTGAGCCGAGGCCGGCGCGCAGTCTCGCCACCGCCATCTCCACCGCGTGTTCGTCCGCGCCGCGAGGGAGCGCCCGCAGCAGGGCGGCGCGGGACAGCACCCGGCCGGGGGCCGCGGCGAGCGCACGCAGCACGGCCATCGGCGCCGGCGCGAGCGGCCGTAGCTCCCCGTCGACGAGGGTGGCGTGGCCGCGCAGGGTCAGCTCGTGGTTGCCCACCCGCAGGGTGGTGGCGCGCCGGGGCAGCTCGTCGACCAGGGTGCGCACCAGCGCGCCGAGCCGGGCGCGTTTCGGCGTCACCACCGGCACGCCGTGGGCGCGCAGCGGAGCCGCGGTCACCGGGCCCACGCAGGCGGCCAGCACGTCGGTGCGCAGCGCGTCCAGCAGCCGGTCGCCGCTGTGGCCGGCCGCCCGCAGCAGGGCGCACACGGCGGGCGCCGAGGTGAAGGTGACGGCGTCCACCAGCCGGCCGGCGACCAGGTCGACCAGCCGGTGCAGCGGAGCCGGGTCGGCAGCCGGGGCCCAGCGGTAGACCGGCACCTGGATCACCCTGGCGCCCTGGGCCGCCAGAGCGGCGCAGAACTGGGGCTGTTCCTCGCCGTGCAGCTGCATAACGACCACCTGCCCGGCGGTGCCCCGGTCGCGCAGGTGGTCGAGCACCTCGTCGCAGCTTTCGGACGCCGGCGACCATTGCTCCCGCAGGCCGGCCGCGCGGATGGCGCCGCGCGCCTTGGGACCGCGGGCCACGAGGTACGCCTTGCTGAGCACCGCCCGCAGCGGCTCGGCCAGGCCCCAGCCCTCGGCCGCCTCCAGCCAGCCGCGCATGCCGATGCCGGTGTTGGCGATGACCACGTCCGGCGGGGTGTCCAGGCAGGCCCGGGTGGCGGCGCGCAGTCCGGCGTTGTCGGCGAGCGGCACGATGCGCAGCGCAGGGGCGATGACCACGCGGGCGCCCCGCCGCTCCAGCAGCCCGGCAAGCTCGTTCCGCCGCCGGTCGGCGGTCACCCCCACCGTGAAGCCCGCCAGCTCACTCACGATCGCCGCCTGCGGGTAGCGGGCTTGACCGGCCATGGCCCGGGCGTCTCGCTCGCGCCAGCCTTACCGCTCGCGCCAGCCCTACTGCTCGACCAGGCTTACCGCTCGCGTCAGCTGGCCTGCTCATGACCGTGGTCGGGTGCCGACCTGGACGACGCCGTCCCGGATACGGACCGGGTAGCTGGGCACGCGGACGCCGGGCACGTCGAGGCACTCTCCGGTACGCAGGTCGTACACCTGCTTGTGCAGCGGTGAGGCGACGGTCGGCGCGTCGCCGCGGGTGCCCACGATGCCGCGCGACATGACCGGTGCGCCGGTGATCGGGTCCAGGTTTCCGATGGCGTGCAGCGCGCCGTCGTGGGTGCGGAAGATGGCGATCTGCACGTCGCCGACCAGAGCGGCCACACCGCGCTCGGGCTGCAGCCGGTCGTACGGGCAGACAGTGGTCCAGGTGAGGGTCTCGGTCGTCATGCCCGCGACCTCGCGTTGATCGCCGGCATGCCCAGGCTGACCGGCCGGCGTCTACCCGCCGGTACCGGTTGGCCGCGTTCCACCTCGAAAGTGATGGTCGGGTCGGGCGTGTCCGGGGCGTTGACGAACGACGCGAAGCGCCACAGCCGGTCTGGATCATCCACTGTGGCCCGCCACTCGTCCTCATAGGACGCCACGTGCCGCGCCATCGCCGCGTCCAGCTCGTCGCAGAGGCCGAGCGAGTCGTCGACGATGACCGACCGCAGGTACGCCAGGCCGCCGTCCAGCGCCTCCAGCCACGCGGCGGTGCGCTGCAGCCGGTCCGCCGTGCGGATGTAGAACATCAGGAAGCGGTCGACGTACCGGACCAGGTCGTCGGTGGACAGGTCGCTGGCGAACAGGTCGGCGTGGCGCGGGCGGAAGCCGCCGTTGCCGCCCAGGTACAGGTTCCACCCCTGCTCGGTGGCGATCACGCCGAAGTCCTTGCCCCGCGCCTCGGCGCACTCCCGCGCGCAGCCGGAGACCGCCGCCTTGATCTTGTGTGGTGCGCGCAGGCCCCGGTAGCGCAGCTCCAGCGCGATGGCCAGGCCGACCGAGTCCTGCACGCCGTACCGGCACCAGGTCGACCCCACACACGACTTGACCGTGCGCACGGCCTTGCCGTACGCGTGGCCGGACTCGAAGCCGGCGTCCACCAGCCGCCGCCAGATCTTCGGCAGCTGCTCC
>JADGHA010000491.1 GCA_019689695.1 Micromonosporaceae bacterium
CCGCCGCGACCGGTCCGGCCAGGACGAAACCCGCCCCCGCGCCGACCAGCGCCGCCGCGGGCGGCCCCCACCGAGCCGCCCGCCGGCCCCGCCACCAGTCGGCCACGGCCGCGAGTACGGCTCGGCCGAGCGTACGGACACGGGACGCGACCGATCCGGCGGTCGATGCCGGGTGATGACGGCGATCCGGCCCGGGGACCGGGACAGGAGCGACCCCCGGGCCGGCGGCCAGCGGGCCGGTCATCGCCGTCCACCCAGGACGGCCGGCACGAGCACGCCGCGACGGGCCAGCAGGCGACCCAGGTCGACGGCGGCCGGGCCGGGGCCGTGCAGGTAATGCCAGGCGCTGCGCACCACGACGGCGTCGCGCTCGGCGGCGATCAGACCGATCTCGTCCAGATAGCGCAGGCGCCCCGCCCGGGAGAGATGCAGGACGACGCTCAGCGCGGCCACCACCTGCGCCTGCACGGCCGACCGCGACAATCCGCCGAGCATGCCCAGCGCCTCGAACCGCACCGGTACGTCGGCGGCCGTGTTGGCGTGCACGGTGCACGCACCCCCATCGTGGCCCGTATTCAGAGCGCCGAGGAGATCGATCACTTCCGCACCTCGACACTCGCCCACCACGAGCCGGTCGGGGCGCATGCGCATTGCGGTCCGCACCAGGTCACGCAGGCTGACCGCACCCGCTCCCTCGACGTTGGACTGTCGACATTGGAGCGAAACAACGTGGGGATGGTCGGGAGTCAATTCGGGCGCCTCCTCCACGATCACGATTCGCTCAGTGACGGACACCAGCGACAACAGGGCGGCCAGCAGCGTGGTCTTGCCCGAACCCGTACCGCCGGAGACCACGTACGCCAGCCGGGCCCGCACGATGGCCTCGACGATCCGCGCCGAGTCCGCGGTGAGCGTGCCCAGCCCGACCAGCGCGGCGAGCCCGATCGACTGGCGGCGCAGCGTCCGCAGCGACAGATACGGACCGCGGACGGCGATCGGCGGCAGCACGGCGTGCAGGCGGGTGCCATCGGGTAGCTGGGCATCGACCCACGGGCTGGCCTCGTCCAGCCGGCGGCCACACGTGGCGGCGAGTCGGACGGCGAAGCGTCGCAGGTCATCGGCGTTGGCGAACCGGGCGTCCGGAACGGGTTGCAGGCCGACGCCGCGGTCCACCCAGATCTCGGCTGGGCCATTGACCAGGACGTCGGTGACGCTCGGGTCGGCGACCAGATCGGCCAACGGACCTAGTTCGGCGACGTCGATGGCTCCCGGACGTCCGGCCGACGGCGTCGTGTCAACATGATCAGAGATAACAAGGGTCATAAATCCATCACCTCGTCCACGGCGGCGGCCGGTGCCCGCACATGGTCAGGCTGGGCTCGCCGGGTCGCGCCGATCTGCGCGAGCAGACGCCGGCTCAGCGCCGCCACCACCGGCCCGGGATCGCCGAGCGGCGCAACACCGGCGCCCGCAGCCTGGGGCGGCAGGATTCCGGCCAGCGGCAGGTCCAGCGCCTCGGCCACCTCGTCCGGGCGCAGGCCCCGTCGGGCCATGACCCGCACCACGAGCGCGAGCCGGGGGCAGTGCCGGCGAACGGTCGCCGCCACCCGCGCCGCGGCCGCGCATTCGCGGATCCCGGCGACCACGGTGAGGTAGCAGTGGTCCGCGCAGGACAGCGCCAGGCGGGAGGCGTCGTCATAGGGGTGCAGCAGATCGACAATCACGAGATCACGTCCGTGGCGAGCGGCCCGCAGGGCCGCCGCCATGGCATCGGGCGGTACGCCAGAGGCGGCGGAGCGATCGAACGACAGCACGGCCAGCGTTGCGCCCGCCGAATCAGATCGCTTCTGGTCGCTGGTCGCCGCCGTCGCGTCGGCACCCGCGCCGTCGTCGAGCAGCTCCGCCCGGACCAGTGCCAGTTGACCCTCGGACGGGGCCGCTCCGACGTGCCGGCCTGTGCCAACGAGCAGGGTCGCCAGGTCCTGCTGGCGGGCGGCCAGCGCCACCCCGGCGGCCAGCAGGCTGGCGGCGCCGTCGGGGTTACCCGGGACGAAGGCCACGACTGGCGCGGCGTGCCGCGGCATCGTGGACCGGCACTCGGCGAACCGCGTCACCAGCCACGACCGCGCCTCGGGCAGCATGACCACGTGCTCCGGGTGGAGCGCGGCGACGCCGAGCGGCTCGACCCGCTCGGCGGCCCCATCGGCCGACGCCTCCGGCCCGGGCGTCTCGGCCGTGGGCGCGGGGCGGCCGACGAGGATGACGCCCAACCGGCGGGGCATGTTGCGCCGCGCCAACGCCGCGACCTGATCGGCCCCGACCACCACCAGCGGGGCACTCGCCCACCGGTCCTCGGCGGCGACCGCGTCGACGGCCACGCTGACCTCGACCCCGCCGGAGGCGGCGAGGCCGACCAGCTCGTCGAGCAGCTCGCCGTCGCCGGTCACCACCAACGGTCTGCCCCGGTCCCCCGGGTCGCCGCCGGTCAACGGCTCGATACGTGCCTGCATCTGCCGATCCACCAGACCCCCGTGTCGCGCCCCGAACTGCGGGCCAACAGGCTCGGCTCCGGGGCGGGACGCCCGTTCGGGCGCCGCGCACAACGCTGCCCGGTCGGGATCGCTGGCACCAGGTAGGCGGACGGATCTGTGGACAACCAGGGGGCCTGTGGATAACCGCCGAATTTCCGCACCCCCGCTGACCTGCGACAACGCGGCGCCCCAGCCGGAAATATGCCCCATGACGTGGCGCC
Organism: Micromonosporaceae bacterium; assembly: GCA_019689695.1. Taxonomy (GTDB): domain Bacteria; phylum Actinomycetota; class Actinomycetes; order Mycobacteriales; family Micromonosporaceae; genus JADGHA01. Next base: position 2,753 of record JADGHA010000491.1, read on the forward strand.
CACCGTGGCCACGGCCCGACCTGCATGACCGCGATCCGGACAGCAAGAGCCGGCTCATGCCGTCGCGAACCCGGCCGTTCCGACCGCGCAGGGCGGCCGACGCTCACGGCCGCACGCTGGCCAGCCTGATCCCGGCCGGCTCCTTCTCACTCGCCAGCGGCGATCCCATTTCAAACGAGCCGCACGAAACAGGTTTCCCTTCGGACGACAGCCGGAAAGCCGTATACCGACTCATCCGAAAAGCCG
>JADGHA010000492.1 GCA_019689695.1 Micromonosporaceae bacterium
GGGGCGGGACCGGCGGGGCTAGGCTCGCTGCATGCTCCTCGCCGGCTTCCCCGCCGACGCCTTCGGCACCAACTGCTACGTTGTTGCCCGGGCGCCCGGCGAGCAGTGCCTGGTGATCGACCCCGGGATCGGGGTGGTCGACCAGCTCGACGCGCTGCTCGACGAGCACCGGCTGTACCCCGCCGCCGTGTTGCTCACCCATGGGCATGTGGACCACACGTTCTCCGTGGCGCCGGTCTGCGGGGCTCGCGGCATCACCGCGTACGTACACCCGGAGGACAGGGAGATGCTCGCCGACCCGGCCAAGGGATTGTCCGCCGACCTGGCCGCGCTCCTCGGCGGCCGGCTGCCGTATGCCGAGCCGGAGGATGTCGCGGAGCTGGCCGACGGCCTCACCATGAACCTGGCCGGGCTGGAGATCACCGTGGACCATGCGCCCGGCCATACCCGCGGGTCGGTGCTGTTCCGCATGCCCGGCGACGACGCCCCGCTGTGCTTCTCGGGGGATGTCCTGTTCGCCGGCTCCATCGGGCGCACCGACCTGCCGGGCGGCAGCACGGCGGCGATGATGGCGAGCCTGCGGGACAAGGTGCTCCCGCTCGCCGACGACACCGTGGTGCTGCCCGGCCACGGCCCCGCGACCACCATCGGCCGTGAGCGCGCCACCAACCCGTTCCTGATCGAGGTCGCTGGCGCGCCGGCCCCGACCCGAGGCTGGTAGCACCTGTATGAGCAGGCCCACACCGATCAGCGGCTTCCCCGAGTGGCTGCCGCCGCAGCGGATGATCGAGCAGCGCGTGCTCGACCGGATCCGCACCACCTTCGAGCTGTACGGCTTCGCGCCGCTGGAGACCCGCGCGGTGGAGCCGCTGGACCAGTTGCTGCGCAAGGGCGAGACCTCCAAGGAGGTGTACGTCCTGCGCCGGCTGCAGGCCGACGCCGGGGACCACACCGACGAGTCGCTCGGGCTGCACTTCGACCTGACCGTCCCGCTCGCCCGCTACGTGCTGGAGAACGCCGGCCGGCTGCAGTTCCCGTTCCGCCGCTACCAGATCCAGAAGGTCTGGCGCGGCGAGCGGCCGCAGGAGGGCCGCTACCGGGAGTTCGTGCAGGCCGACATCGACGTGGTCGACCGCGACACGCTCTCCTTCCAGTACGAGGTGGAGATGCCCCTGGTGATCGGGGATGCGCTCGGCGGCCTGCCCATCCCGCCGGTGCGCATCCAGGTCAACAACCGCAAGGTGTGCGAGGGCTTCTACCGCGGGATCGGGCTGTCCGACCCGGAGGCGGCGCTGCGGGCGGTGGACCGGCTGGACAAGATCGGCCCGGCCGGCGTCGCCGAGCAGCTGATCCAGACCGCCGGGGCGAGCCGGGCCCAGGCCGACGCGTGCCTGGCGCTGGCCGAGATATCCACGCCGGACTCGTCGTTCGTGGACAAGGTGGCCAAGCTCGGCGTCTCCCACCCGCTGCTGGACCAGGGGCTGGCCGAGCTGGCCCAGGTGATGGACGCGGCGGCCGAGCACGCGCCCGGGCTCTGCTTCGCGGAGCTGAAGATCGCCCGCGGCCTGGACTACTACACCGGCACGGTGTACGAAACCCAGCTGCGCGGGTACGAGCGCTTCGGCTCGATCTGCTCCGGTGGCCGGTACGACAACCTGGCCGCCGCGGGCCGCGACCGGTTCCCCGGCGTGGGCATCTCCATCGGCGTGACCCGGCTGCTCGGCCTGCTTTTCAACGCCGGCGCCCTGTCGGTCAGCCGCAGCGTGCCGACCTGCGTCCTGGTGGCGCTGCCGAGCGACGAGCGCCGCGCCGAGTCCGAGCGGATCGCCGCGTCGCTGCGGGCCCGCGGCATCCCGACCGAGGTGTCGCCGACCGCGGCCAAGTACGGCCGGCAGATCCGCTTCGCCGAGCGGCGCGGCATCCCGTACGTGTGGTTCCCGGACTCCGGTGAGGTCAAGGACATCCGCTCCGGCGACCAGGTGCCGGCCGACCCGGCGAGCTGGCAGCCGCCGCCGGCGGACCTGCACCCGCAGATCAGCGGGGTGACCGAGTAGTCGATCTTGCAGTTGTGTACCCCGTAATAAGGGACATATCCCATTTATCGGGGTACACAACTGCAAGATCGCGGGGAGACGGACGGGCGGCGTGGCCGCTCACGGTGACAGGGTGAGCCTGGCGTCGGTGAGGATCACCACCCCGTTCGGGACTTCGCAAGAGATCCGTACGGTGAGCTTCTCCGCTCCCGTCACGTTCAACGTCATTGACGACGGATGGCCTGCGGTGGCCCGGCGCGACTCGTTGGCGCTCGCGCGCAGGGTGCCGTCGCGCTGCCGCTCGCTCGCGATCGACGTCAACTCCACCTGAGGATCCGGAACGGACACCGACGCAGCGAAACGCGCTGTCACGGTGCCGGTGAAGGCGAGGTACCGCTGGTTGAGCGGGTATCTCAGCTCGCGGGCCGTGTCACCGGTCTGATTGGACGGACAGGCGATGGTGACCGCGTGGGCGTACTCGGCGGTCGGCGACAGCCCGGCGGGGAGCGGCGCGAGATAGCGGCGGCCCTCCTCCGGGGTGATGGTGTTCAGGTAGCGCACCTGGGTGGCGGGGGTAGGGCTGAGGGGCGCCGTGCCCTGCGTGGCCGACGGCTCGGCGTCGATTCCGGTGACGGTCTGTCCACGCTGGTCGGACGAGCCGTCCGAGTCCTGCCCGACAGGGAACCGCCAGGCGAGGATCGCCACGATGAGGCCCAGCACCGCCAGCGCGGTGCTGACTATGAACGTGCGACGGCCCGAGTGCTCGGGTGGCTGGCGGCTGTCCGGGGCGGCGGCATTCACGGTTCACTAAGTATCATGGGTCCGCCCTACATATCGGGAGGGGTCTAAGTGTCGGGTCGGCAACGGCTACCTGGTCGGGCAGGATGCGGGCAGGCAAGGGGGGCGCGGTGAGCACGCAGCCATCGAGTGGTCGACCGGCGGGAGATCCGGCAGGTCCGCCG
>JADGHA010000493.1 GCA_019689695.1 Micromonosporaceae bacterium
CGGGTGGACGACCGCGGGCTGATGGATGTCACCGGCGCGCCGGAGTCGCTGCGGAAGCGGGTCGTCGCGACCGGTGAGACGGTGGCCGTCGGCGCGAAGCTGGGCGACGAGGCTCTGCGGAGCGAGTTGCGGGAGTGGGGTGCGAAGGACGCGATCGTGGTCCCCCTGCGCGCCGGATCCCAGGTGATCGGATGCCTGGAGGTGGCGGGCCGGCTCGGTGACGTCACGCACTTCGGCCCGGACGACGTGCGGCTGTTGGAGGCGGTCGCGGCGCATGCCGCGGTGGCGCTGGAGAACTCCCGGCTGGTCGACCGGCTGCGCTTCGACGCATACCACGACCAGCTCACCGGGCTGGCGAACCGGCGGCGGCTGACCGCGGCGCTGGAGGAGGCGGTGAGCGCCAGCGCGCCCGGCGAGGTGGTCGCGGTGCTCATGTTCGACGTGGACCGGCTGCGGGACGTGAACGACTCGCTCGGCCACGCCTCGGGCGACCAGCTGCTGGCCGAGGTGGGCCGCCGGCTGCGCAGCCTGGCCCCGCCCGCCGCGCTGGTCGGCCGCGCCGGCGGTGACGAGTTCGTGGTGACCCTGCGCATGCCCGACCCGGACGCCGCGGTGCGGCTCGGGACGGAGCTGCGCCGGAAGCTGCAGGACCCGATGGTCTTCGAGAAGCTGACCCTGGACGTGGACACGGTGGTCGGGGTGGCGGTGCACCCGCAGCACGGCTCCGACGCGGCGACCCTGCTGCAGCGCGCGGACGTGGCCACCCAGGCGGCCAAGCACCACGCGGACCCGGTGCAGCTGTTCAACCCGGCGATGGAGTCCAGGTCGGTGCGCCGGCTGGGGCTCGCCGGGGACCTGCGTCGGGCACTCGACGCCGGCGAGCTGGAGGTCTACTTCCAGCCCAAGGTGGCGCTGCGCGACCGGCGGCTGGTCGGGGTGGAGTGCCTGGCCCGCTGGGAGCACGCGGCGCACGGCCCGGTCGCGGCCGAGGACGTCGTGGCGGTGGCCGAGCACACCGGCCAGCTCAACCGGCTCACCGAGGTGGTGCTGCGGGAGGGGTTGCGGCGCTGCCGGGAGTGGGACGAAGCCGGCCGACCGCTCTCCGTCGCGGTCAACCTCGCCGTCCGTACGGTGGTCGACCCGGACTTCCCGGCGCTGGTCGAGAAGCTGCTCGCGGAGTACCGCGTGCCGGCCGAGCGGCTGACCTTTGACATCGCCGAGGGCGGGGTGGTCGGCGGCCTGGACCGTTCGATGCCGGCCCTGCGCCGTCTGCGCGACCTGGGCGTACAGCTCGCCGTGGACGACTTCGGCACCAGCTCGTCACTTGCCTACCTGCGCCGGCTGCCGGTGCACGAGGTCAAGATCGACCGGTCGTTCGTCCAGGAGATGGCGACCGACCCGGGCGACCTGGCGATCGTCCGCGCGGTGGTCGAGCTGGCCCGGCACTTCAATCTCACCGTGGTGGCGGAGGGCGTGGAGAGCGAGCTCACGCTGGGCCTGCTGGAGGAGATCGGCTGCGACCTCGGCCAGGGCTTCCTGTTCAGCCGCCCGCTGCCGTACGAGCGGCTGGAGGCGTGGTTCGCAGCGCAGACCGAGGCCGAACCGACGCCGCTCGGCGAGGTGCGCCGGCTGCGCGCGGTAGGCTGATCCTGCCCACCGGTCCGCCGACGGGTAGTGATTTTTTCTCCGGAAGGCGGCCGTGTACTCTTACCGGTGCTCGCCCCCTTAGCTCAGTCGGCAGAGCGTCTCCATGGTAAGGAGAAGGTCTACGGTTCGATTCCGTAAGGGGGCTCCAGCCGGGCTGCTCGCGGGCCCGGGCACGGGGCGGTGTAGCTCAGTTGGCAGAGCAAGCGGCTCATAATCGCTGTGTCGCCGGTTCGAGTCCGGCCACCGCTACAACGCCGGACCGGGACAGTTCGGTAGGAAGCGCACCGAGAGAAAGGCAGCCCCCGTGGCCAAGGCGACCGACGTACGTCCGAAGATCACCATGGCGTGCGTGGACTGCAAGAACCGTAACTACATCACCAAGAAGAACCGGCGCAACGACCCGGACCGCATCGAGCTGAAGAAGTTCTGCCCGCACTGCCGCCGGCACACGACGCACCGCGAGACCCGCTGATCGGGCCCGGGCCGGTCGATGCCGCTGGACCCGTCGTACGCCGGGCGGACCTACCCGCCCACGGCCGCTTACCAGGTGGGGCGCGAGAAGATCCGTGAGTTCGCGCTGGCCATCGGGGCCGACGACGCCGCGTACCACGATCCGGATGCGGCGCGCGCCCTGGGCTACCCGGATGTGGTCGCCCCGCCGACCTTCCCCGTGGTGGTGACCGCGTCGGCCACCCGCCAGCTGATCGACGATCCCGGACTGGGCCTGGACTTCAGCCGGGTCGTGCACGCCGACCAGCGGTTCGCCTATGTCCGGCCGGTGGTGGCCGGCGACGAGCTGGTCTGTGTGAACACCATCGAGGAGATCACCTCCCGGGGCGGGCACGACTTCCTCAGTACCCGGACCGAGGTGACCACGGTGGCGGGCGCGCCGGTGGTCACCGCCTGGTGCCGCCTCGTCGTCCGTGGGGAGGCGTGATGCCGCTCGAGGCAGGAGCCCAGCTACCGGTACGGAAGTTCCGGGTGACCCGCGCGGATTTGGTGCGGTACGCCGGTGCTTCGGGCGACTTCAACCCGATTCACTGGAGTGACCGGATCGCGGCGAAGGTAGGACTGCCGGGCGTCATCGCGCACGGCATGTTGACCATGGCGCTGGTCGGCCGCGCGGTCACCGGCTGGGCCGGCGACCCGGCCGCGGTAGTGGAGTACGGCGTCCGCTTCACCAAACCGGTCGTGGTGCCGGACGACGACGAGGGCACCGAGGTCGAGGTGAGCGCGGTGGTGAAGGACGTGACCGCGGACGGCCTGGCCCGCCTGGAGATCACCGCCACCTGCCAGGGGGAGAAGGTGCTCGCCCAGGCGCGGGCGACGGTCAAGGGGGCGG
>JADGHA010000494.1 GCA_019689695.1 Micromonosporaceae bacterium
ATCTTGCAGTTGTGCACGCCGATAAAAGCGACATGTGCCGCTATTTCGGGGAGCACAACTGCAAGATCGCGGAGGGAGGGGCGGAGGGTCAGCGCTCGACCTCGCCGCGGATGAAGGCCTCCACGGCTTCCCGCGCCTTGTCGTCGCTGTACTGCACCGGCGGGGACTTCATGAAGTACGACGAGGCGGACAGGATCGGGCCGCCGATCCGGCGGTCGAGGGCGATCTTGCAGGCGCGGATCGCGTCGATGATGATGCCGGCCGAGTTCGGCGAGTCCCACACCTCGAGCTTGAGGTCCACGTTCAGCGGTACGTCGCCGAACGCCTTGCCCTCCAGGCGGATGTGCGCCCACTTGCGGTCCAGCAGCCACGGCACGTGGTCGGACGGTCCGATGTGCACGTCGCCGCGCTCCATCTCATGCGGGATCTGGGAGGTGACCGACTGGGTCTTGGAGATCTTCTTGGAGATCAGCCGCTCCCGCTCCAGCATGTTCTTGAAGTCCATGTTGCCGCCGAAGTTGAGCTGGTACGTGCGCTGCAGCTCCACGCCGCGGTCCTCGAAGAGCTTGGCCAGCGTGCGGTGCACGATCGTCGCGCCGACCTGGCTCTTGATGTCGTCGCCCACGATGGGCAGCCCGGCCGCGGTGAACTTCGCCGCCCACTCCGGGTCGGTGGCGATGAACACGGGCAGCGCGTTGACGAAGCCGCACCCGGCGTCGATCGCCGCCTGGGCGTAGAACTTGTCCGCCTCCTCCGAGCCCACCGGCAGGTAGGAGACGACCACGTCCACCCGGGCGTCCCGCAGCGCCTGGACCACGTCCACCGGCGCCTCGTCGGACTCCTCGATCGTCTCGCGGTAGTACTTGCCCAGGCCGTCGAGGGTCGGGCCGCGCTGCACGCTCACCCCGGTCGGCGGGACGTCACAGATCTTGATGGTGTTGTTCTCGCTGGCGACGATCGCCTCCGCGAGGTCCCGGCCCACCTTCTTGGCGTCTACATCGAACGCCGCGACGAACTCCACGTCCGAGACGTGGTAGTCGCCGAAGGTGACATGCATGAGACCCGGAACGCGGTCGTTCGGGTCGGCGTTGCGGTAGTACTCCACGCCCTGTACCAGGGACGAGGCGCAGTTGCCGACACCGACGATGGCGACGCGGACGGAGCCCATCGCGACACCCTCCTTCTTTCTCATCACGGTCGCCCCGGCTGGTCTTGCGCACCCTCCGCGGGCGGTTCGGTCTGGTTGGGTTGGCGGCCGGAGCGCTCGTTGGCGATGAGCTCCTCCAGCCATCGGACCTCGCGTTCGGCGGCCTCGAGGCCGTGACGTTGCAGCTCCAGGGTGTACGCGTCGAGGCGCTCGGCCGCACGCGCCAGCACCTCACGCAGCCCTTCCCGCCGCTCCTCCACCCGGCGGCGGCGCCCCTCCAGGATGCGCAGCCGGGTGGCCCGGTCGGTGCGGGCGAAGAACGCGAAGTGCACCCCGAAGCCCGGGTCGTCGTACGTCTCGGGACCGGCCTGGGCGAGCAGTTCGGCGAACCGCTCCTTGCCTTCCGCGGTGATCTTGTAGACCACGCGGCCGCGGCGGCTGGTCAGCGGCGGGACCTCGGCGGTGTCGGCGGGGGCCTCGCCGGCCACGGTGATCCATCCCTCGTTCTGCAGCCGGCGCAGCGTCGGGTACAGCGTGCCGTAACTGATCGCCGCGCGGATCGCGCCGAGCTTGGTGTTCAGCTGCTTGCGCAACTCGTACCCGTGCATCGGTGACTCCTGCAGGAGGCCGAGGATGGCGAGCTCGAGCACTGCCGCCGCCTCCTCACGTCAAGTCCCGCCCGCTGGCGCGATGTATCGGTCCGATACATCGTCACAGTAAATGGTGGACGGCCGGCCGGCAACTCCGGTTGCCCGGAAGTGGTTTGGTCATCACAAAAAGTGACGGCGGTCGCAGCGCGGCGGGGAACCGCGTACCCTCATGCGCATGCGTACGCAGCGCCAGGTCGTGGACTACTCGCTCCAGAAGCGGGCGCTGCTGCGCGAGGTCTACTCCGGCCGGGTCGGGGTGTACGAGGTGTGCGATGCCTCGCCATACCTGAAAAACGCCGCCCGGTTCCACGGCGAGCCCACCGACGTGCGCTGCCCGGTCTGCCGCCGGGAGAACCTGACACACGTGCACTACATCTACGGCGACGAGCTCAAGCAGTCCGCCGGCCAGGCCCGCAAGCTGGCCGAGCTTCCGGTGCTGGCGATGACGCTGCGTGAGTTTCAGGTGTACGTCGTCGAGGTGTGCCGGGGCTGCGGCTGGAACCACCTGGTCCAGCAGTTCCTGCTCGGCCGGGACGGCCTGGCCGCCGCCGAGCCCGGCTCCACGCGGCGGGCCGCCGGGCAGGTCGCGGCCGGTGGTGCGGCCGAGCGCGACAGTTCGGCGCGTGAAGCCAGACGAAGGCGAGGAGCCGAAGGGTGATTTGGACCGCGATTCACCCCACGAGCGCGTTTCTGCGTACTAGTGAGTGTGAGTGGCGCGTCGTACGCCGGAATCGTCCCCGTATTTCCGGCCAAAAGGCACCGCAAGGGGTGGCAGCCGGTCGCCCCTCCCCCCGCGGGCCAGTTCGTGGTGAAGGTCACGGAGAACCGGTGGTGCCGCAGGTTCGGACCACCGCGACCGGCAGGGTGTGACGAATGACTTCCTACGGCGAGGGTGACTCCGCGCGCGGCCGGGCCCAGGTGGGCCGGGCGCAGGTTGGCCAGGCCCAGGTCGGCTGGGCTCAGGCTCCGGCCGGCAGGGCCACGGTCCCCGGCAGCGCACCCGGGCACAACGGCGCGGCGCCGCGCAACGGCACGGTCGGCCGCGCCTCGGTCGGTGTGCCTGGTGGCTCTCCGGTCGGCCGCGCCTCGGTCGGCCGCGCCTCGGTCGGCCGGGTGGCCGCGCCGCCGGTGAGCCCGGCGGGTCCGGTCGGGCCGATCCGGCCGGGCGGCGCGGGGCCGGGCGGCCCCCG
>JADGHA010000495.1 GCA_019689695.1 Micromonosporaceae bacterium
CCCCAGGCCGCTGCCGCCCGACGGCCGCCTGCGGGAAGGGTCGGCGCGGTAGAAGCGCTCGAAGACCCGGGCGGCCTGTTCCGGGGTGAGGCCGGGCCCCTTGTCCGCCACCTCGATGAACGCCGTGCCGTCCCGGCTGCCGACGCGTACGGTGATCGGCGTGCCCTCGGGAGTGTGGGTCCTGGCGTTGCTCATCAGGTTGCCCACGACCTGCCGCAGCCGCACCTCGTCCCCCGAGACGATGAGCGCCGCGTCCCCCTCGACCACGAGCGAGACGACGCGGTCGGGGCACAGGGCCTTGGCGTCGTGGACCGCGTCGGCCGCGAGGGCCAGCAGGTCCACCGGTTGCACACGCAGCGGGCGCTGCTGATCCAGCCGGGCGAGCAGCAGCAGGTCGTCCACGAGCAGGCCCATGCGGGCGGCCTCGCTCTCGATCCGCGACATCAGCCGCGTGACGTCGGCGTCCGGCACCTGCCGGTGGAACTCGGCGAACCCCCGGATCGAGGTGAGCGGCGTGCGCAGTTCGTGCGAGGCGTCGGCCACGAAGCGGCGCATGCGTGCCTCCGATTCACGCGCCTTCGCCTCGGACTCCCGGGCCTTGGCCTCCGACTCCCGCGCCTTCGCTTCGGACTCCCGCGCCTTCGCTTCCGATTCGCGCGCCTTGGCCTCGGACTCCCGGGCCGCCGCCTCGGAGGCCGCCCGGGCCTGGAACGCCACCTCGATCTGGGCGAGCATGCCGTTCAGCGCGCGGGCGAGCCGCCCGACCTCGGTACGCGGATCCCGGTCGGGGATCCGGCTGCCGAGGTTCCCCCGGGCGATGGCCTCGGCGGTCGCCTCGATCTCCGCCAGCGGCCGCAGGCTGCGCCGTACGATCACGACGCCGACGACGGCGAGCACGACCATCAGGGCACCGCCGACCAGCAGCTCGATGAGGGTGAGCCGCGCGGTGATCTGCCTCACCGAGGCCATGTCCACCGCCACGACGACCGTGCCGAAGCCCTCGACGGGCACCACCCGGGCCCGCCACAGGCCGTCGCCCGACACCGCGGGGACCGTCACCGGTGCCACGGAGGTCACCGCGCCGGGGCCGGGAAAGTTCTCCACGCCCATGCCCGCCTGCGCGAGCACCGTTCTGCCGCCGCTGTCGCGGATCTCCACCCGGCCCTCCGGCGGCACCCGGAGCCGTGCGAACGCCAACGGACCACGGACGAGCCGGATCTCGGCCTCGTGCGCCAGCATGCCGACCTGCATGTCGACCCGGCTGATCAGATAGTCGCGCAGCACCGAGACGCTGCCCACGCCGATGACCGCGAGGGCGACCGCGACCAGCGCGAGCATGGCCGCGCTGAGCCGGATCCGCAGCGGCGTGCGCCCCGACACGGCTCAGGCGCCGGCGGGTGGTGTCCGCATGACGTAGCCGACGCCGCGCAGCGTGTGGATGAGCCTGGGGTAGGTGTTGTCGAGCTTGCGCCGCAGCACCGACACGTACGACTCGACGATCCCGGCGTCGCCGCGGAAGTCGTAGTCCCACACGTGGTCGAGGATCTGCGCCTTGGACAGCACCCGGCCGGCGTTGCACATGAAGTAACGCAGCAGCTTGAACTCCGTCGGCGACAGGGACACGGCCCGTCCGCCGCGCCAGACCTCGTGCGTCTCCTCGTCCAGCTCGATGTCGGCGAACGTGAGCCGCGGCGGGGCGACCATCGGGTCCCCGGCGGTGCGGCGCAGCACGGCCCGGATCCGGGCGATGACCTCCTCCAGGCTGAACGGCTTGGTCACGTAGTCGTCGCCGCCGAGCGTCAGTCCCCGGATCTTGTCCTCGACCGCGTCCCGCGCCGTGAGGAAGACCACAGGGGTGTGGGTGCCGCCGCTGCGCAGCCTCCGCACGATGTCGAACCCGTCCATGTCGGGCAGCATGACGTCGAGCACGATGAGGTCCGGGCGGTGCCGCTGGGCCGCCGAGACGGCCTCACCACCGTTGGACGCGGTGCGGACCTCGAATCCGGCGTACCGGAGACTGGCCGCGAGCAGTTCGAGGATGTTCGGCTCGTCCTCGACGACCAGCAGCCGGGCTTCGGGAGATTCAGCGACCATTGCGGTTGCACTCTAACCCTGGGTGGTTAAGGGAACCGTTAAAGCGATGTGCCGCGCGATCGCGAGGCTGCTCGTCGCCGCCGGTGAGGGCGCGTTGCGGACCAGCACGATCCGCCCGCGCACGTCGATGACGAAGTCGTCGAGCAGTCTGCCGTCCCGGCCCACCGCCTGGGCCCGTACGCCGCCTTCTGCGCGTACGAGGTCGGCCGAGGTCAGGGCGGGCACGTAGGTCCGGGCGGCGGCCACGAAGGCCCGTTTGGCCAGCGAGCCGTACACCTCGCGCAGGCCGGTGCGCCAGTGCTCGGCCGCCATGCGCCGCGTGCCCGGCCAGGCGACGATCCGCCGCAGGTCTCGCAGCGAGGCGGCCCGCCAGGAGTAGCCCTCGAGCGCGAGCGCGGGCACGGCGTTGGGCCCGACCAGGACCTCCCCGTCGATCCTGCGGGTGAGGTGGACGCCGAGGAACGGATAGCGCGGGTCGGGCACGGGATAGATGAGGCCCCGCACCAGGTCGCGTGCCGGGCCGGCGAGCCGGTAGTACTCCCCGCGGAACGGGACGATCCGCACGTCGCCGCCCGCCCGTGCCAGGTCCGCCACGCGGTCGGTGCCGAGGCCGGCGCAGGAGATGAGCCGGTCGAAGGTGAGCCTCTCCGGCCCGGCCGCCACCGCCACCTCGTCGGTGGTCTGCTTGATCGCGAGCACGGGACGCGAGAGCCGTACGGACCCTCCGGCCTCGGCCACGTCGGCGGCGAGGCGGCGGGCGATCGCGGAGAAGTCGGTGATCGCGGTGTGCGGCGAGTGGACGGCGGCCACCCCGACCGCGTGCGGTTCCACCTCCCGCAGGCCGATCGCGTCGAGTTCGGCGATGCCGGGCACGCCGTTC
>JADGHA010000496.1 GCA_019689695.1 Micromonosporaceae bacterium
AACGCTAGCCGCGCCGCCACCGTGGCTCCCCCGCCCGCCTGCGGAACCCGCCCCGAGGGCACTCCCGTGGCTCATGCCCGGGCAGTGTCGGCCTGGAACCGACGCAGCGCCACCAGACCCAGCCCGGCAGCCCAAGCGAGCAGGATCGCCAAGGCGTGCAGGCTCAGCTGGCCGTGGTGGAACAGCGGACCGCGCGCCACCTGGCCCACCCAGTAGGCCGGGGTGAACTCCGCGATCGAACGCATCAGGTGCGGCATGATCTCGACCGGGACCCATAGCCCGCCGAACGCGGCGAGCAGCATGAAGAGCAGGCCGGAGACCTGTTGGACGCTGTCCGGCCGGGCGAGGTAGCCGAGTACCACGCCGAGCGCCGCGAACGGCAGTGCGCCCAGCCAGGAGCCGAGCCCGACCAGCAGCCAGGTGCCGGCCGGCAGCCGCACGCCCAGCGCCAGCGTGCCGAGCAGGTACGCGATGACCAGCGGTGGCAGCGCCATGACCAGCGACAGGACCACCTTGCTCAGCACGTACTTGCCGGGGTTGAGCGGGGTGAGACGCAGCTGGCGGTTCCAGCCCAGGCCCCGCTCGACGGCGATCGTCCCGCCGCTGCCGATCGCCGCGGACATCGACCCGAGCAGACCCATGCTGACCATCAGGTACGCCTTGGCGCTGACCCCGTCGATGTCGCCGGTGTAGGTGTCGCCGAGCACGAGGATCAGGATCGCCGGCATCAGCATGCTGAAGACGAGCAGTCGCCGGTTGCGGACCAGCCGCCTGATCTCCATGCGCAGGTAGGTGAGGTTCACGACTGGGCTCCTTCCATGGTCAGGGCGATGAAGGCGTCCTCCAGGCCACGGGCGACGACCTCGATGTCGCGGGCCGGGGTGGTGGTGATCAGCGCGCGGAGCGCCGTGTCCGAGTCGATGCAGTGCAGCAGCACGGAGTCGCCCCGGCCCTCCACCCGGTCCACGCCGGGCAGGGCGGCAAGGGTGGCGAGGTCCGCGCCGGGCAGGGTGGCCCGGATGGTCCGCCCGGAGACGACCGCCTTGATCTGCCCGGCAGTGCCGTCGGCGACCACCTGGCCGGCGCGCATCAGCACGATCCGGTCCGCGTACGAGTCGGCCTCGTCGAGGTAGTGGGTGGCGAACAGGACGGTGCGCCCCTGCTGCGTCTCCTCCCGCAGCTGGGCCCAGAACGCTCGCCGGGCCTCCACGTCCAGCCCGGTGGTCGGCTCGTCCAGCACGATCAGGTCCGGATCGGCGACCAGCGCCATCGCGAAGCGCACCCGCTGCTGCTGCCCCCCGGAGAGCCGGCCGACCCGGCGGCCGGCCAGGTCGGTGAGGCCGGCGCGGTCGAGCACCGCATCCACCGGCCGGGTCCGGCGGCTGTCCCGCCCGGCGGCCCCGCGGGCCGGTCCGCCCCGGTGCAGGGCGCTGGCGAGCTGAACGATCTCGCGTACGGTCAGGTCGGGCAGCAGGCCGCCGGACTGCAGCAGCGCGCCGACGTGGCCGCGCCGGATCGCCTCCCCGGGGGGCAAGCCGAACAGTTGGGCGGTGCCGGCGTCGGGCCGGGTCAGCCCGAGCAGCATGTCGATCGTGGTGGACTTTCCGGCGCCGTTCGGGCCGAGCAGGGCGACCACCTCGCCCGGGCGGATGGTCAGGTCCAGGCCGTCCACGGCGGTGACCTGGCCGTACCGCTTGGTCAGCCCGCGCAGGCTGACCGCGGCACGGTCGCCGGCGGGTTTGCCGGAGGACCTGGTGAGCACGGTTTCTGTCATGCCTCGATGCTCGCCGCGGATTGGCCCGGCGGCCCCGGTCCGCCGTCACGCCCGACCCCTGACGGATGTCAGGGTGTGACTTGTGCAGGTCTACACGATCGGCCACGGAGCCCGACCTGTCGAAGCGTTCATCGCGGTGCTGGCCGATGCTTCGGTGACGGTGCTCGTCGACATCCGGCGGTATCCCGGGTCGCGGCGGCACCCGCAGTTCGGCCGGGACGCGCTCGCCGCCTCGCTCGCCGGCGCCGGCATCGGGTACGAGTGGCAGGGCCGGGCGCTGGGCGGCCGCCGGTCCCGCTCGGCGGCGTCCCGGCACACGGCGCTACGGCTGCCGGCCTTCGCCGGGTACGCCGATCACATGGACACAGCGGAGTTCCGGGCCGCAGCCAGCGCACTAATGGACCGCGGCAGGCACGAGTGCCTCGCCGTGATGTGCGCCGAGACGGTGTGGTGGCACTGCCACCGCATGCTGCTCGCGGACGCGCTGACCATGCGCGGCGCCTGTGTGGTCCACCTGCTCGATGTGGGGCGCCGCCAGCCGCACCGGCTCCATCCGACAGTGCGGCGCGGCCCGGACGGCTGGCCCGTGTACGACGTCCCGGACACCCTGCCCGGCCTGGAGCAGGACGGATGAGCCCGTTCTGCGGTCGACCGGCGCGCCGGGCAGGCCGCGGAACCGGCGTTCAGGGCAGTTCGGCGACCGCCTCGGCCAGCGCGCAGCCGGTCGAGATGCCGCAGGCGATGAGCTGGTCCAGCTGCGCGAAGGTCACGCCATGCTCCAGGTCCGTGGTCACCTCGCCGTAGATGCCGGCCGTGCCGTCGTCGCCGACGTGCACGTACGCCTTCGGCCAGAGCTTGTCGTGGTTCCAGCTGTTGCAGAACGCGTACAGCCGGGGCACATCGTCGATGCTGAACAGGCGCCGGGCCATCGCGCGAACCTGGAACATCTCCCCCTGGTCGCCGAGGCGGAAGAAGTAGATCAGGGTGTTGTCCCAGTGCCCGCCCACGTCGCCGTCGCTGTCCGTGAAGTACTTGTAGCCACGGTCCCGGAGCACGGCCGTGATCAGCTCGTTGGTCAGCGGGTGCAGCGGCTCCAGCCGGCCCGGCCCGCCACCGCCCACCGGTTCGCCCGCGGGGTCCCCACCGGACAGCGACATGTTCGTCTCCTCACGACGTCTCGACCGTCAGTCTCC
>JADGHA010000497.1 GCA_019689695.1 Micromonosporaceae bacterium
CCACCGCGGCGCACCGGACCGGCAGCGACCACCGTGGTGACCCGGCAGGACCTGGTCGACACACAGACGCTCACCGGCAAGCTGGGCTACGGCGCCGCGGTCCCGCTGACCACCACGGCGACCGGCACGGTCACCTGGCTGCCGGAGCCGGGTACCACGGTAAGGCGCGGCCAGCAGCTGCTACGTGCCGACGAGCAGCCCGTCGTCCTGCTCTACGGCCCCGTGCCGATGTTCCGGGACCTCGCCGAGGGAGCCAAGGGCAGCGACGTGCACCAACTGGAGAAGAACCTGTCCGCGTTGGGGTATCGCGGATTCACCGTGGACGATAACTTCTCGGCGGCCACGACCGCGGCAGTCAAGCGCTGGCAGAAGGATCTGCAGCTGCCGGAGACCGGCGTCGTGGAACGGTGGCGGGTGGTCTACGCGCCCGGTCCGGTCCGGATAGCTCAGCGGCTGGTACGGGTGGGCGCGAGCGCCACCGGCGATGTGCTGTCCTACACCGGGAACACCAGGATCGTCACGATCAGAGCCGACGCCGGCGAGGTCGGGTGGGCGGCGAAGGGGGTCCGGGTCACGGTCGTCCTGCCGGGTGGCGGCACGGTGGCCGGCAAGGTCAGTGGCGTGGCCCCGGCGGACACCGACCAGCAGCACAGCGAGCAGGCGGGCCCGGACGCGGGTGGCGGGACGGTGGTCACCGTCGCCATCGCCGATCAGGACGCGCTCGGGAAGCTCGACGCCGGGCCGGTGGAGGTGCGATACACCGCCAAGGAACGCAAGGGCGTGCTGACCGTGCCGGTCGCCGCCTTGCTGGCGCTGGCGGAAGGCGGCTACGGCTTGGAGGTCGTCGACCCGGCCACGCGTACCAGCCACATCGTGCCGGTGACCGTCGGCATGTTCGCTGGCGGGCGGGTCGAGGTCAGTGGAGCCGGCATCACCGCCGGCACAACGGTGGGGATGCCCGGGTGAGTGCGCTAGTGGAACTGGCTGGCGTCTGCCGGACGTACCCGGGTGGCGTCACCGCGCTCCGCGACGTCAATCTGCAGATCGGGTACGGCGAGCTGGTCGCGGTGGTGGGCCCGTCCGGTTCGGGCAAGTCCACGTTGCTGCACCTCATGGGCACGCTGGACCGGCCCTCCGCCGGCACCGTCCACATTGATGGGTACGACGTGGCCGCCCTCTCCGACCGGCAGCTGTCGGCGCTGCGGGCGCGGCGGATCGGGTTCGTGTTCCAGCAGTTCCATTTGACCGCCGGCGTACCGGCGCTGGACAACGTGGCGGACGGCCTGCTCTACGCCGGCGTGCCGTTGCGGAGCCGGCGGCGGCAGGCTGAGGCGGCGCTGCGCCGGGTCGGCCTGGGCCACCGGCTGGAGCACCGTCCACATGAGCTGTCCGGCGGCGAGCGGCAGCGGGTCGCCATCGCCCGGGCCATCCTGGGCGAGCCGGCCCTGCTGCTCGCCGACGAGCCGACCGGAAACCTGGACAGTGCCGCCGGCGCTGGCGTGATCGAGCTGCTGGGCGAGCTGAACTCCGCCGGCACCGCGGTCGTCATCGTCACCCATGACCAGCAGATCGCGGGCAGCCTGCCCCGGCAAGTCACCATGCGCGACGGCCGCGTCGCAGCGGACAGCGCCGGCCACGTCCCTTTCCAGCAGGCGTCACAGGACGGGGTGCCGGCATGACACGGGCGCGGCCGAGCCGGCCGGCGCTCAACCCGGCGCGGCTCAACCCCGCCGATCTGGTCCGGCTGGGCGCCGCCGGGCTGCGGTCCCGCCCGCTGCGGGTGTCCCTCGCCGCGCTGGGCATCGCCATCGGCATCGCCGCGATGCTGGCCGTGGTGGGCGTCTCCACCTCCAGCCGGGCGGAGCTGGACCGGACGCTGGACCGGCTCGGCACTAACCTGCTCACCGTCAAGCCCGGCAAGGACCTGTCGGGCGATCCGGCACCGTTGCCGGAACAGGCCCCGGCAATGGTGGCCCGGATCGGGCCGGTGAGCTCGGTCAGCGCCACCGCCGAACTTGACGCCGCCGTGTACCGCAACGACCACGTGCCCAAGGGAGAGACCGGCAGCATCGCCGTCCTCGCCGCCGATCTCGCCCTACCGCAGGCGGTCGGCGCGACCGTCCACAAAGGATCATGGTTGAACACCGCGACCGCGACCTACCCCGGCGTGGTGCTCGGGGCGGTGGCCGCCCAGCGGCTGGACCTGCCCGCGATCGGGATGCGGGTATGGCTGGGCGGCGTATGGTACGCCGTGGTCGGCGTCCTCGACCCGGTGCCGCTGGTCCCCGAGCTGGACTCCGCCGCCATCGTCGGCTGGGCATCCGCACGGTCCTACCTGGGCTTCGACGGCCACCCCACGGCGATCTACATCCGCGCGGCGGAGAGCCAGGTGGCGGCCGTCCGGTCGGTGCTCGGCCGGACGGTCAACCCGGAGGCGCCGAGCAAGGTCGCGGTGTCCCGGCCCTCGGACGCGCTCGCCGCCAAGCAGGCCACCGACTCGGCGCTGGACGCCCTGCTGCTCGGTCTTGGTGCGGTGGCTCTGCTGGTGGGTGGCGTCGGGATCGCGAACACCATGGTGATATCGGTCCTGGAACGGCGCGGCGAGGTCGGCCTGCGCCGGGCGCTGGGTGCCACCCGAGGACAGATCCGCTGGCAGTTCCTCGCCGAGGCCGTACTGCTGTCCATATTGGGCGGTGCCGGTGGCATTCTGCTCGGTGTCGCGGTGACCGGAGTCTGGGCGTACCTCCAGGGCTGGCCCACCGTCGTCCCGCCGTGGGCGATGGCCGGTGCGCTGGCCGCCACCATGGCGGTCGGTGGCTTCGCCGGGCTCTACCCCGCCGTGCGGGCCAGCCGGCTCGCCCCCACCGAAGCACTCACCACGCCCTGACCCCAGGTCGCATCACGCCCTGACGCCAGCCCGCACGACCGCTGACGCGCAGCCAGCGCGCGCACCGAGGCTCAGAG
>JADGHA010000026.1 GCA_019689695.1 Micromonosporaceae bacterium
CGACGGCGAAGCGGCGCGGCCTGGGCGAGGCCGGTCATGCGGCACCTACCTCCGTGGTCGGGCTGGACGCGGCGGCCGCCCGCGGGCCCACGTCGGCGGCGGCGGCCGCCAGCACGTCGGCCTGCCGGGCGCCGCGGTCGAACTGCGCCACCACCTGCCCGGCGCGCACGACGAGGATCCGGTCGGCGACCTGCAGCACCTCCGGCAGGTCGGACGAGACGACGAGCACGGCGCTGCCCGCGTCGGCGAGCTCGACGATGATCCGGTGGATCTCGTCCTTGGCGCCGACATCCACCCCCTGGGTCGGCTCCTCCAGCAGCAGGATGCGCGGCCGCTGGACGAGCTGGCGGGCGAGGACCACCTTCTGCTGGTTGCCGCCGGACAGGTTGCCGACCAGCGTGGCCGGGCCGGGGGCCTTGATGGCGATGCGCTTGATGAAGTCCCGCGCGACGGCACGCTCCCGGCCGCGGTCCAGCCACAGCCCGACGCGGCTGAGCAGGCGCAGGTGCGCGCTGGAGATGTTGAAGGCGATGCTCTTCGTGCTGAAGATGCCCTGCACCTTGCGGTTGGCCGGCAGCATCGTCACCCCGTGCCGGACCGCGTCGGCCGGGGATCGCAGCGTCACCACCGCGCCGTCGATGCGCACCGTGCCGGAATCGGCCGGGTCGATGCCGTAGAGCGCGCGGGCGATGCCGGCCGCGCCGGAGCCGACCAGGCCGTAGAGGGCGACCACCTCGCCGGGGCGGATGGCCAGGTCCACGCCGGCGAACACGCCACGCCGGCCGAGGCCGGTGGTGGCCAGCACCGGCTCGCCGTCGGGGACGGTCCGGCGCACCTGCCCGGTCGCCAGGGTGTGACCGACCATGAGCTCCGCGACGGCGCGGACGCTCAGCTCGCGGGTCGGCCGGCTCGCCACCACCTGGCCGTCGCGCAGCACGGTGACCCGGTCGGTGATCTGGGCCAGCTCGTCCAGCCGGTGGCTGATGTAGATGACCGCCACGCCGCTGTCGCGCATCCGGCGGATGGCGCCGAACAGCGTCTCGATCTCGTGGTCGGTGAGGATGGCGGACGGCTCGTCGAGGATGAGCACGCGCGGCTGGCTGGCGAAGGCCTTGGCGATGCTGACCAGCTGCTGCTCGGCGACGGACAGGTCGGCCACCCGAACGTCGGCGACCGCGCCGTCCAGGCCGATGTCCTCCAGCAGCCGCACGACGGCGTCGTGCTGCCGCCCGCGGCGGACCACGCCGGCCCGGCGCAGCTCCCGGCCGATGAAGACGTTCTCCGCCACGGTGAGCTCGCCGAACAGCTGCGGCTCCTGGTAGACAGTGGCGATGCCGGCGCTCAGCGCCGAGGTGGTACTCCCCGCCGGCAGCGGGTGTCCGTCGATCTCGATGCGCCCCGCGTCCGGCGTCTCCGCGCCCGACACGATTTTGATGAGCGTCGACTTGCCGGCTCCGTTCTCCCCGACCAGGGCGTGCACCTCGCCGCGGGCGAGCCAGAAGTCGACGCCGCGCAGCGCGTGCACGCCGCCGTACCGCTTCTCGATGCCGGTCAGCCGCAGCACCGGCGGCGCCTCGGCCGTGGTCATGCCCGCTCCCCGCTGGCGCGGCTCAGTCGTGGCAGCGGGGCCGTGGTGCCGGCTGGGCTTTCGCGCAACCGCTCGGTCATTGATGCCTCCGCCGTGGCGGGCCGGACCGGGGCGGCCCGGCCCGCCATGCCGCTAGTAGTTGAACTGGTCCACGTTGTCCTTGGTGATCCGCAGCGGGTCACCGAGCAGGAGCATCTTCTGGTCGGCGAAGTACTTCACCGTGCCGACGCCGCCGCCGACGTTGTTCTCCGCGGAGAAGGACTTGCCGTCGGCGATCTGCTTGCCCGCCCATGCGGTCAGGTAGCCCAGGTTCTCGACGTTCCAGAGGATCGCCGCGCTGGACGAGCCGTCGGCGAGGTACGGCTTCATCGCCTGCGGCGTGCCCAGACCCACGGTGAACACCTTGCCGATCTTGCCGGCCTCACGGACCGCCTTCGCCACGCCGGGCGCCGAGGAGGTGCACTCGCCTACCAGTCCGGTCAGGTCCGGGTGCGCGTTCATCAGGTCCTTGGCCATGGAGACGGCCTTGGCCTCGTCCTCGCCGGCGTAGACCGTGTCGACGATCTGCGCCTGCGGGTACTTCTGCGCGGTGTACTCCTTCTGCACCGCGATCCAGGAGTTGAGGTTGGCCGCGGTCTGCCCGCAGGAGACGATGGCGTACTTGCCCTTGCCACCCATCTTCTCCATCAGCGCGTCGGTGAGCGACTTGCCGATGCCGTCCGCGGTGGCCTGGTTGACGAACACCTCGCGCACCGAGTTCGGCGCGTCGGTGTCGGAGGTCATCACGTGGATGCCCTTGGCCTTGGCGTCCGCCAGCACCGGCGCCATCGAGTCGGGGTCGTTGGGGGCCACGACGAGCACGTCGACCTTCTGCTGGATCAGCGACTTGACGATGTCGGTCTGCGCGCCCGGGTCCGCCGTGGTCGCCCCCTTGTAGATCCACTCGATGCCCAGGTCCTGGGCCGCCTTCTGGCCCCCGGTGTTCATCGCCTCGAAGTACGGGATGCCCTGCAGCTTCGGGACGAATGCCACGCTGATCTTCTTGCCGCCGCCGGAGTCGCCGGACGCGCCGCCGCTGTCGTCCGACTTCTTGCTGCAGCCGGCGACCGCGAGTGCGCCGACGAGACCGACGGCGAGCATCGCCGTCGCCCTGTTCGACATCCGCATATGAACTCCTTTCAAAGCTGCGCCCGTTGCCGGACGCAGGACGCCGCCGGTCGGGACCGGCGCTTCGCGTTGGCTAGTCGACTGGGTCGGGCCCGGACGCGACCGCTGCGACGTGGTCGCGGAACCGGGCGTAGTGCTCCGCCCACGGACCGGGGTCGCGCGGCTCGACGAGGCGCCCGGAGCCGCCCCGCCGCACCACCCCGCGCACGTCGTCCAACCCGGAGAGCTCGCCGAGCGCGACGAGCTGGACGAGCAGGTTGCCCATCGAGGTCGCCTCGACCGGCCCGGTGCGGACCGGCAGTCCGGTCACGTCCGCCGTCAGCTGGTTGAGCAGCTCGTTGCGGGATCCGCCGCCGACGATGTGCACCAGGGTCGTCGGCCGTCCGGTGACCTCGACGATCGACTCGAACGCCGTGCGGTACCGCAGGGCCAGGCCCTCCAGGACGCAGCGGGCCACCTCGCCCACGGTGGCGGGGACTGGCTGGCCGGTGGCCCGGCAGTAGTCGCGGACCCGGCCGGGCATGTCGCCCGGGCGCACGAACGAGGGGTGGTCGACGTCGACGACGCTGCGCCGGGCCGGCGCCTGCGCGGCCAGGGCGACCAGGTCCGCGTACTGCATGTCGTGGCCCTCGCGCGCCCACTGCCGCCGGCACTCCTGCAGCACCCACAGGCCCATGACGTTGCGCAGCAGGCGGACCGTGCCGGCGACCCCGCCCTCGTTGGTGAGGTTGGCCCGGCGCGACTCCTCGGTCACCACCGGATGCGCCAGCTCCACGCCGACCAGTGACCAGGTCCCCGAGGAGATGTAGCCGGCGTACGGGTCGTCGAAGGGCACCGCCGCCACGGCGCTGGCGGTGTCGTGGCTGCCGGGGGTGACGACGCGGGTGCCGGCGAAGCCGGGCAGCGCGGCGACCTCGGCGACGACCGGACCCAGGTCGGTCCCGGCGTCCACCACCTCGGGCAGCAGGTCGGTGCGGACGCCGAGGTCGTCGAGCAGCTTGGTGGCCCAGGCGCGGTTGGCCACGTCGTACGCTCCGGTCGTGCTGACCGCGGTGAACTCGGCGACCGACGAGCCGGAGAGCAGGTGGTGGAACAGGTCGGGCATCATGAGCAGGCGGCGGGCGCCCGGCGGCGGCCCGCCGGCGCGGGCCTCGGCCATCAGCTGGAAGACGGAGTTGATCTCCATCAGCTGGCAACCGGTCTCGCGGTAGAGCCGCTCGCGGCCGACCACCCGCACCGCCTCGGCGAGCATCCCCTCGGTGCGGGCGTCGCGGTGCGACACCGGGTCGGCGACCAGCTCGCCCTGCGCATCCAGGTAGCCGAAGTCGATCCCCCAGGTGTCCACGCCCACCGAGTCGACCCGGCCGGCCGCGCCGACCCGGCGCAGGCCCTCGACTATCTCGCGCCACAACGCCGCGACGTCCCACCGGAGGTGTCCGTCGACCACGCGCGGCTGGTTGGGGAAGCGGTGCACGATCTCGGTTTGCAGGGTGTCCCCGTCGAACGCCCCGACCACGATCCGGCCGCTCTCCGCCCCCAGGTCGATCGCGACGCACCGGCGCGCGCTCATGCCGGGCCTCCCCCGGTGACCCGCACCCGCTCCACCTTCACCCCGCGCCCGGACCACTCCTCGACGACGTCGTCCGGGGTCCCCTCGTCGGTGATCAGCCCGGTCAGGTGGTCGGTGGCCACGAACGGGTGCAGCGCGAAGCGGCCCAGTTTCGACGAGTCGAACAGCCCGTAGATGGAGTCGCACGCGGCGGCCAGCCGGCGCTTGACGGTGGTCTCCTCCAGGCTCAGCTCCATCAGCCCGTGCTCTGGACGCAGCGAGCGCAGCCCGAAGAATCCGACGCTGAGCCGGCCGCGGGACGACAGCACGTCGCCGAAGTCGCCGACCAGGGACTGGGACGACCGGCGCACGGTCCCGCCGAGCACCACGACGGTGATCGAGTCGGACTCGCTGAGCAGGTCGGCGGCGCGCAGGCCGTTGGTCACCACCACCAGCCCGCGCCGGGCGCGCAGCTCAAGGGCCAGGTAGTAGCAGGTCGTGCTGCAGTCCAGGCAGATCGCGTCGCCGTCCTTGACGTACGCCGCGGCGGCCCGGGCGATCGCCTGCTTGGCGGCGACGCTGTGCCGCAGCCGCATCTCGAAGGCGCCCTCGTCGGCGCCCTCGTGGCGGACGGCGCCGCCCCGCACGCGGCGCAGCAGACGGCGCCGTTCCAGCGCTTCCAGGTCCTTACGGACGGTGACCGCGGAGACGCCGAACCGCTCCATGAGGTCGCTCACGCTGACCCGCCCCTCGCCGTCGAGCAGGCGCAGCAGCTGCTGCTGGCGCTCGTGCTCGGCGATGCCCGGCATGGTCTGCGGCTCCCTTCTCGCTGGGGCTGGTAGCGCAAGAGGCTAGCCATACGGCAACCGAAGGGTCAACAAACGAAAGGGAAGTCGCTGTCGTGCGGGTTACGAGCGATGGTGTATCGCTTTCGTTTCCAAGGTGTTACGAAATGCAGGCCGTGGTGCTACGCAATCGCCGTAGGGTTGACAATTCTGTGCGCGCCACCGCGGGAGGGCGGCCGGTCACCGCTGCGGCGATCGCCGTCCAAAGAGGATCCGGAAGTCGCGTAGCGCCACCGAGAGCACGGGCCGGCGACCGTTCAGCGCGGCGAGGGGACCGGTCGGGCCCACCTGCCAGGTCGCCGTCGCTCGCTGAATGTCGGCCCACCCGCGTACCGGTGTGACCTTCACCTGCCGGCCCAGCATCTGAATCACCGAGAACCTGATCGGCCAGCGCCCGGGGTACCGCAGCCCGGGCGAGATCGCCGCCTGCGCGATGGCGCCCGCCGCCGTCCAGGCCCGCGCCGCCAGCCCACCTCCGGGCGACGGGCCGATCTCCAGCTCGGCAAGCTCCTTCGGAATACCCCACAGTTCCCGGCCGCCGTCGCGGGAGGGCCGGCTGTCCACCCAGATGTCGACGATGCTCACCCGGGGGCGACCGCGGTGGCGGACCAGCACGGCGGACAGCAATTCGCGGTACTGGAGGACGCCGCCCGCTTCGTACCGCACCCAGGCGGTGCCGACAAGGCCGCGGCCACCGATCGACAGTGGACGGACAACTGCCGCGAGCGCGTCAGGCAGTGCGGGAATCTGGGCTACCGGAAGCGACCAGATCGAGACGTACATCTGCCCGCGCAGGTCCCAAGGCTCGGCAGGGTAACCCACGGTCCGGCCTCAGCTCGACCCGAGCGAGCTGTCCGGTGTCATGTGCAAACCCACGGCCCTATTGTCGCTGGAAACCCGGTGGAGGTGGCGCGGGGCCACAACCTACCCTGCCGCTGTGAGCCCCGAGGACCTTCTCGACAGAGTCCGCGCGCTGGCATAGGCCGCGGACTCCCCGGCTGAGCGGGCCGCCCGAATCGCCAGCGAGATCCGCGACTACGGCCGTCATCGATGGGTCGGCATCTACCGCGTGACCTCTGCCGAGGTCGTCCTGCTCGGCTACGCGGGGCCGGGTGCGCCGGCACACCCGACGTTTCCCCGTACCCAGGGCCTGACGGCGTCGGCGGTGGCCACCGCCAGCACCGTGATCGCGGACGACGTGACCAAGGATCCGCGGTATCTCACCGCCTTCGGCAGTACGCGGTCAGAGATGATCGTGCCGGTGGTCCGTGCCGAGGGTGAGGTCGTCGGTACCATCGACGTCGAGAGCGAGCAGGTTGCCGCCTTCGGAGCCGCCGAACGGGACCTGATCGAGCGTTGCGGCAAGGCAATTCTCAGCCTGTACGGGCCGGACTGACCCAGTCCTTTACAGGGCCAGGCCACCGTCGACCGGTACCACCGAACCCGTCATCGCGCTGCTGCCCGGCCCGGCCAGGAAGGCGAGCACAGCGGCGATTTCGCCGGGATCGAGCAGCCGGTGCACCGGCTGCTGGGCGGCGAACGAGTCCGCCGCGGGCAGGCCGTAGAGGCGGGCGCTCTCCGCGAGAATCGGCGTGTCGGTGGAGCCGGGGCTGACCGCGTTGGCGGTGACTCCGGTACCGCCCAGCTCCGCGCCGAGCGCGCGGATGAGCCCGGCGACGCCGGCCTTGGCGGCACAGTACGCGGCGAGCATCGGCAGCCCGCGGGTGGCGGCGGCCGAGGCGACGGCGAGGAACCGGCCGGACCGCGGCCGCGGGCGGCGCAGTAGCGCGGGGATGG
The DNA here is from genome assembly GCA_019689695.1 of Micromonosporaceae bacterium. Classification (GTDB taxonomy): domain Bacteria; phylum Actinomycetota; class Actinomycetes; order Mycobacteriales; family Micromonosporaceae; genus JADGHA01. Next base: position 6,947 of record JADGHA010000026.1, read on the forward strand.
CGGCCCGGGCCAGGTTGACCACGCCACCCAGGTCGACGTCGAGCACCGCACGCTCCTGCTCGGGGGGCATCTGCCACAGCGGTGCGCCGCCGGCGATGACGCCGGCCGCGGCGATCGCGGCGTCCAGACCACCCCACCGGCGCTCCGCCTCCGCGACCGCCGCCGCCAGCTCGGCCGGGTCGCGGACGTCGGCGACGTAGGCACTCACCTCGCCCGCCGTGCGGTTCGCGGCATCCACCACCGCGTCCAGCTCGGCCCTGCTGCCCATCGGGTACGGCAGCGCGGGATCGTCGCGCGCCAGATCGACCGCGAGGACGGCCCAGCCCTGCTCGGCGAGGGCCAGGACAGTGGCGGCGCCGATCCCACGCGCGGCCCCGGTCACGACCGCGACCCGGCCCGTCCGCCCGTCCGTCCTGCCGGCGCCGCCGGCCCGCCCGGTCATGCCGGCATCCTGCCCGTCACGCCGGCACCGTCGGTCGCCAGGCGGCGACGTGCCGCACCAGCGCGTCGCCGAGCTCGGCCAGCAGGCGGCCGCCATCCGCCTCGGTGGCGGCGGTCGGGTCGCCCAGCACGCCGGACGGGCTCACCGCCCGCACCCCGCCGGTGCGCAGCCGAGGCATCAGCGCAGGCAGCGGCTCGGTGTTCCCGCGCACGGCACGGTCGATCCGCACCAGCTCGGGGTGCAGGGCAAGCTGGAGCGCGGTCTCCTGGTGTCCGGCGTGCGGGTCGCCGTCCCACGCGGGCTGGAACACCGTCACGTCGCGCGACCTGGCGCGCAGCCGGGCGACCGCCCGCGCCACGGGCTCGGCGTTGCCACCGTGCGCGGAGACGAACAGCACGTGCCGGAAGGTCCGCGTCGCGGAGCGGCCCAGCTCCAGCACCAGGAGCTCGGTGACGTGCTGTCCGATGGAGAGAGTGCCGGCGAAGCCGGCGTGCTCGCCACTGGAGCCGTACGCCACGGGCGGCGCAACCAGCACGTCCGGGCGTACCGACGCGAGGTGCTCGCAGAGGGCCACGGCGAGGTCGGTGTCGGTGGACAACGGCAGGTGCGGGCCGTGCTGTTCGGTCGAGCCGAGCGGGACCGCGAGAACGGCGCCGGCGGCGGCCAGCTCGGCCACCTCCGGCCAGGGCAGGTCGGCCAGCCGCATGTCAGCCGACCGGCGCCGCGAACCCGGCCAGCGGGTCTTCGTCGCAGGCGCGCTCGGGCGGCCGGCGCCGACCGAGCGTCACCGGCACGGGGCCGGTGCGGTGGGAGTGGTCCGGCGACGGTCGCGGCGCGCTGCCGGGAGCGACCGCGGCCAGCGCCCCCTCGCCATGCCCCCGTACGCACTCCGGGTCAGGGCCGTCCAGCGGCAGGCCGGTGAAGAACTTCGCCGCCATGCAGCCGCCGCGGCAGGCGTCGTAGGCCGAGCAGGTGGCGCAGGCCCCGCCGCCCTGCGGGCGCGCAGCTCGGCGAAGAGCGTCGACTCCCGCCACACCTTGGCGAACCCGCCGTCCCCGCGCACGTTGCCGGCGAGGAACGAGGCGTGGATGGCGAACGGGCACGCGTACACGTCGCCGACCGGGTCGATGAGGCAGACCACCCGGCCGGCACCGCACAGGTTCAGCCCGGGCAGCGACTCGCCGTAGCCGGCAAGGTGGAAGAACGAGTCGCCGGTCAGCACCTGCTCGCCGTGTGCCAGCAGCCACTCGTACAGCAGGCGCTGCTGTGCTGCGGTCGGGTGCAGCTCGTCCCACACCTTTGCGCCGCGTCCGGAGGGCCGCAGCCGGGTGAGCCGCAGCTGTGCCCCGTACCGGTCGGCGATCGCCTTGAACGCGTCCAGCTGCCCGACGTTGTGCCGAGTGACCACAACGGACACTTTGAACCCGGCGAACCCGGCGGCGGCGAGGTGCTCCATCGCCCGCAGGGCGGTGCGGTAGGAACCCCGACCGCGGACCGCGTCGTTCACCTCCTCGGTCGCGCCGTCGAGCGAGATCTGCACGTCCACGTAGTCGCTGGCGGCCAGCCGCCGGGCGATCCCCGGGGTGATCTTCACACCGTTGGTGGAGAACTTGACGCCGACGTGGTGCTCGGTGGCGTAGTCCACCAGGTCCCAGAAGTCCGGCCGCACCGTCGGCTCGCCGCCGCCGATGTTCACGTAGAACACCTGCATGCGCTCCAGCTCGTCGATCAGGGCGCGGCACTCCGCGGTGCTCAGTTCACGCGGGTCCCGGCGGCCGGAGGAGGACAGGCAGTGCACGCACGCCAGGTTGCACGCGTAGGTCAGCTCCCAGGTCAGGCAGATCGGCGCGTCCAGCCCGTACTGGAATTCGTCCACAAGCGACATCACGCCCTCCCTGGTCCGTCCGCGCCGGTCGGGCGGATCATCCGGGACGCGGCGAGCGCGGCCAGCGCGGCCCGGTAGCGGGGCAGCTCGGCGTCGGACACGCCGGCTCGGGCGCAGGCGGCCCGGGCGGTGGGCTGCTCAGCCAGCCCGCGCACCACGTCGAGCAGCCGCGGGCTCTTCAGGAACGACAGCCGGCGGGTGCCGAAGTGGTACAGCAGGGCGCCGAACCGCTCCGGCCGCACCGCCACGCGTTCGTCCAGCCGCCACGGCTGATCCAGGTCGAACAGCCCGGGGCCGTCCTCAGTAGACACCACACATGCCGTCGATCGAGACCTCCTCCACCAGGAGCTCGTCGGCGACTTCCTGCCCGGCGTCCTGCTCCGGCGGCTGCGCCCGGGTCGGCTCGGCCGGCCGGGCCACCACGGTGGCGGTCGCGCCGCGACCGCCCTGCGCGTCCCACCCGCTCTGCTCCATCACGGCTCCTCCCAACGGGTAGCCGGCTTCCGGCACGGTATGACGAGTAGCGGTAGGCTACCGTCACCCGGTGACAGAATCAAGGCTCTCGACGGAGCCACCATGACGAGCAAAGCCCCGACCGGCGGCGGCCCGTACCGCCGCCCACGCCGCCGGCACAGCACGGCGCGCGAGCTCGAGCTGGCCGCGTTGCGGCTGTTCGCCGAGCAGGGCTACGAACGGACCACGGTCGACCAGATCGCCGCCGCGGCCGGGGTCAGCCGCAGCACCTTCTTCCGCTACTACGCCGGCAAGTCGGACGTGCTGTGGCGCGAGTTCGACCGCGAGGTACAGACCATCCACCAGCTGCTCGCACGGACGCCCACCGACGTGCCGATGATGGCGGCGGTACGGCAGGCTGTGCTGACCGCGAACCACTACCGGGCGCAGGACGTGCCGCGGCTGCGGGCGCGGATGGGCGTGATCGCAGCGTCGCCGGAGCTGGCCGCCAGCGCCCCGGTCCACTATGCCGCCTGGGAACGGGCAATCAGCGATTTCGTCGCCCGGCGAAGCGGGCAGCCGGCCGGCTCGCTGTACCCGCTCGCGGTCGGCCGTTCGGTGCTCGCCGCGTGCCGGGCGGCCTTCGACCGCTGGGCCGCGCGCGCCGACGCCGACCTCACCGTCTACCTGGACGCCGCGCTGAGCGCGCTGGCCGCCGGGTTCGCCGACCACACGCTCGGCGCGGAGCCCGGCGCCGGGCCCGTCGACGCGCCCGCCGGCACGCCGACCCGCGCAACACTGACACCGCAGGCGGCACAGGCGGCCATTGCGCCGGTGGTCCCCCGGTTCCGGGTCACGGATGTGGTCGTCCGCGGCGGCGGGGAGGTCAACGCGGTCTACGAGGTGCGTGGCGCGGGCGGGGACGAGCCACTGATCGTGAAGGTGTACCCGGAGCGGTGGGGATCGGCGCTGCGCTGGCGATCCAAGCTCGCCAAGGAGGTCTACGTCTACGGCCTGCTGGCCCGGCACGGCGTCGCCGAGGTCCCGCGCGTGCTGCGGCACGAGCCCGACGGCGTTCCGCAGCTGCCCTCGGCGTTCGCCGTGCTGACCCGGCTGGACGGCGAACCGCTGGCGGCAGTGGCCGACCGCCTCACCGACCGCGACGCCGAGCAGGTCTACGAGCACATGGGTCGGTTGCTCGCCGCGGTGCACCGGATCACCGCTGACCGGTGGGGCTACGTCACGACCGGCCTCGTCGACGTCAAGCCGTCCAACACGGCGTACATGGCCGACCAGTTCACCCGGAAGCTACGCCAGTTCCTCGATCTCGGTGGCGATCCCGCGCTCGCCCGCGCGATCGAGCGTCACGTCGGCAGGCACGAGGCGGTGCTCGCGGCGTGCCGGCGACCGTCCTTGTGTCACAACGACTTCCACGACGGCAACGTGCTCGTCGCACCCGTCGGGCAGAGCTGGCGGGTCACCGGCTACGTGGACGTGGAGAACGCCGTCGTCGCCGACCCGCTGCTCGACCTGGCCCGGACCGACTACCACTCGCTGCGCCACAACGAGACCGCGCGCCGGGCATTCCTGCGCGGGTACGGCCCGCTGCCCGCCGATTGGGAGACCCGGGTGGCCCTCTACCGCGTGCACCACGCCCTCGAGTTCTGGAACTGGTCGGCCGGCAACGGCAAGCAGGACCTGCTGCCCGCGATCACGAACGACCTGGAGACCCTCACCGCGGCCTGAGCCCGCGCCCTCCCCGGTCGATCACGAGGCTGGCGGCGCAGATTATCGTGCTGCTCGCACGGCCAGCGCGATGGCGGCTAGGTGCGGCGGCCGCGGATGCGGGGCGCCGGCTCCGCCACGAAGGTGCGGTCGGCGAACCCGGCGGCGAGCGCGGCGAGCGCGGCGTCGAGGTACACGGTGAGGTTGGCGTCCGCGCGTCTCACCCAGCGGTCGTAGGCGGCGCGGCAGGCGGCGAGGGTCGCCCGGCCGACGGCGAGCGGGTAGAGCGAGTCGGGCGGCAGGCCGGCGCGGCGGGCGGCGAAGTCGCTGATCGCCCGCTCCCAGGCGTCATAGTGGACGGCTGCGCCCGCGTACAGCGCTGGGGTCGAGCTGATCAGGTTCATCCGGGTACGCAGCTCGGGGATGTCCTCCGAGCGGTAGTGGTTGACCGCCACCACGGCGACCCGGATCGCCTCCATGATCGGCACGTCCTCCGAGGCGGCGGCCAGCTCCTTGCGCAGCGCCTCGACCTCCTCGTCGAAGGAGCTCCAGAGCACCGAGGACTTGGAGTCGAAGTAGCGGAAGAAGGACCGCTTGTTGATCCCGGCCTCGCTCGCGATCTGGTCGATGGTGGTCTCCTCGAAGCCCTGCTCGGCGAAGAGCCGCAGGGCGATGACCTCCAGTTCGCGCCGGCTGGTGCCACGGGGACGCCCGCGCCTGGTCTCGGAGCCAGTCATGGATGGCAGTGTGCTCCACTTCGTCCAGGCCGCCTACGCCACCCCCACCGGACGTTCCCACCTGCCACCCGGGATCGAGCGGATCAAGGTCTTGTCAGGCTGGACCTGCCGGGCGTACGGTGAGCCCATATTCGTCACCGACTGACGATATCTGCCCCGGAGGCGCCGCCGCCCACCCCACCGGCTGGTCAGGACAAGGAGGCTGTGATGCCTGGACGGGTAGCTGGAAAGGTCGCCTTCATCACGGGCGCCGCGCGTGGCCAGGGGCGCAGCCATGCGATCCGGCTGGCCGAGGAGGGTGCGGACATCATCGCGGTGGACATCTGCGCCGACTACCCCACGGTGCCGTACCCGATGGCCACCGAGGCCGACCTCGCCGAGACGGCCAAGCAGGTCGAGGCGCTCGGCCGGCGCATCGTGACCGCCCGCGTCGACGTCCGCGACCTGGCCGCGCTCAGGTCCGCGGTGGACGACGGCGTGGCGCAGCTGGGCCGGCTGGACATCGTGTGCGCCAACGCTGGGATCTGCACCGTCCAGGCGTGGGACGAGGTCACCCCGCAGGTGTGGCAGGACACTTTGGACACCAACCTGACCGGGGTATGGAACACCGTAGTGGCCGCGGTCCCCCACCTCATCGCGGCCGGTGGCGGATCGGTCATCTGCATCAGCTCGACCGCGGGCATCAAGGGACTGCCCTACCTCACCCCGTACGTGGCCGCCAAGCACGGCGTGGTCGGCGTCGCCAGGTCGCTCGCCAACGAGCTGGCCAGCCACCGCATCCGGGTCAACACGGTGCACCCGACCGGGGTCGACACGCCGATGGGCACCGGCCTCGGCGGCCTGGAGACGTTGCTCGGCAAGGACCCGAAGCTGGGGCCGATCTTCATGAACACGTACCCGGTCGAGATCGTGGAACCGCGCGACGTCAGCAATGCCGTACTGTTCCTCGCCTCGGACGAGTCCCGGTACGTCACCGGGCTCGAGCTGACCGTGGATGCCGGAAACACCATCCGATAAGGGGTCGTGGTGCTGGGCACGGACACCGTCGACGCGCGGGCGCGGACCGGCGCACACGCCTGGCCTGCCGCGGCACCGGCGGTGCCCGGCCGGTACGGGGCACAATGACGGGCGTCATGGGCCGCACCGCGACGACGCCGCTTCCGGTCGGCTTCGGCGTGCGGTTCGATCCGGACACCCGACAGCTCACCGAGTCCGCCCTGTTCGGCGGCTCACCGGCACGGGTCGTGCGGCTCTCCGCTGCGGGACGAGCCGCGCTCGCCGAATTGAGGTCAGGCACGGTCGGTTCCCGAGCGGCCGCGACGCTTGCGCGGCGGCTCACCGACGCGGGCCTGCTCCACCCGTGTCCGCCAGCGGTCCGCGGGCCGGTCGACGCGACCGTGGTCGTCCCGGTACGCGACCGGGCCACGATGCTCGACCGCTGCCTCCGCGCGCTGGGCCGGTCGTACCCGGTGGTGGTGGTCGACGACGCATCCCGCGACCCGGCCACGGTGGCGGCCGTGGCCCGGGCACACGGCGCGACCCTCGTCCGCCGCGACCGCCACGGCGGGGCCGGGGCTGCCCGCAACACCGGCTTGTCCCGTGTGGAGTCCGACGTCGTGGTCATGGTGGACAGTGACTGCGTACCCCCGGCCGGCTGGGTCGAGCGGCTCGCGGCGCACCTCGCCGACCCGCTGGTGGCGGTCGTCGCGCCGCGGATCGTCCCGGCGCCCACCCCCGCCCCGGCGGCGGCGGTCTGCCGGTACGGCGCGGCGGGTGGCAGCCTCGACATGGGCGGCCGGGAGGGCCTGGTCGCCCCCGGCACCCGGATCCCGTACGTGCCGACCGCGGCGCTCGTGGTCCGCCGCAGCGCGCTGCTCGACGTGCAGCGTGATGGCAACGTCTTCGACCCGGAGCTGACCTGCGGCGAGGACGTCGACCTGGTGTGGCGGCTCCACCGCGCGGGCTGGCGGATCCGGTACGACCCGTCCGTCCAGGTAGGACATCGTGAGCCGGAGTCCTGGCCGGCGCTGCTGGCCCGCCGCTTCCGCTACGGCACCTCGGCGCCACAGCTTGCCCGGCGCCACCCGACCTCGATCCCGCCGCTGGTGGTCAGCCCGCTGCCGGCGCTGACCGTGGCCGCGCTGCTCGCCGGCCGCCCGGCCCTGGCCGGCGCCGGCCTGCTGGCGTCGGTGGCCAGGATGAGGCGGCGGCTGCGTCGGGCCGGGCTGCCGTCGGACGGCAGCCTGCCGGCGGTGCTGCGTGCGGTGCACCAGACCTGGCTCGGCGCCGGCCGGTACGGCCTGCAGTTCGCCTCGCCGCTGCTGGCCGTCGCGCTCGCCGCGCCGCGCCTACCGGGTAGACGGTGGCGGCTGCGGCTCGCCGCCGCGTCACTGGTGCTCGGGCCGGGCCTGGACGCGTGGCGCAGCCGCCGGCCGGCGCTCGACCCGGTGCGGTTCACCCTCGCCTCGATCGCCGACGACGTGAGCTACGGCGCCGGTGTGTGGTATGCGAGCGTACGGCACCGCACCCTTACCGCGCTGCGCCCGGCCGTCGCGCGGCGCCCCGACCGTCCAAACCTGACAGATCGGAGGACGCCATGAGCGTGGTCGTCGTCGCCACCCTCTTCCCTCTCGCCGGGCGCCGCGACGAGGTCGTCGCGGCGATCGCCGAAGCCATCCCTCGCGTGCACGCGGAGGACGGCTGCGAGCTGTACGCGCTGCACGAGGGCGACGACCGGCTGGTGATGGTGGAGAAGTGGGCCACGCAGGAGGCGCTGGACACGCACCTCACCGGGCCGGTCCTCGCCGAGCTGGGCCGCCACCTCGACGGCGCGCTCGCCCGCCCGACGGAGATCCAGATGCTGCGGCCGCACCCCGCCGGCACGCCGGAACAGGGAGCGCTCTGACCGACGACAGACCGGAGGCGCGCAATGGCGAACGCGTGGTTCGAGACGGTGGCCGAGGCGCAGCGGCGGGCCCGCAAGCGGCTGCCCAGGTCGGTGTACGGCGCGCTGGTCGCCGGCTCGGAGAAGGGCGTGACGCTCGAGGACAACGTCGCCGCCTTCGCCGAGCTGGGCTTCGCCCCGCACGTCGCCGGGCTGTCCGCCAAGCGCGACCTCGCCACCACCGTGATGGGGCAGTCCATCTCCCTGCCGGTTGTCATCTCGCCCACCGGCGTGCAGGCGGTACACCCCGACGGCGAGCTCGCGGTCGCTCGGGCGGCGGCGTCCCGGGGCACCGCGATGGGCCTCAGCTCGTTCGCCAGCAGGCCGATCGAGGAAATCGTCAAGGCCAATCCGAAGACCTTCTTCCAGATCTACTGGATCGGCACCCGGGAACAGATGCGCGCGCGCCTGCAGCGGGCCCGGGCCGCCGGGGCGGTCGGCATCATCGCCACGCTCGACTGGTCGTTCTCCCACGGCCGGGACTGGGGCAGCCCGTACATCCCGGAGCGGCTCACCCTCCGCGAGGCGCTGCGGTTCGCGCCGGAGGCGCTGACCCACCCGCGCTGGCTGTTCAGCTACCTCCGGGCCGGCCACCTGCCGGATCTGACCGTGCCGAACATGGCCGACGCGGGCGAGCCGGCCCCGACCTTCTTCGGCGCGTACGGTCAGTGGATGCAGACCACACCGCCGAGCTGGAGCGATGTGGCGTGGCTGCGCGAGCAGTGGGACGGCCCGTTCATGCTCAAGGGCGTCACCCGGGTCGACGACGCGCTGCGAGCGGCGGATGCGGGTGTCACCGCCATCTCCGTCTCCAACCACGGCGGGAACAACCTGGACGGCACGCCGGCCACCATCCGGGTCCTGCCATCCATCGTGGACGCCGTGGGCGACCGGGTCGAGGTGCTGCTCGACGGCGGAGTCCGGCGCGGTAGCGACGTGGTGAAGGCGCTCGCGCTCGGTGCCCGGGCGGTGATGATCGGCCGGGCGTACCTGTGGGGCCTGGCCGCGAACGGGCAGCGCGGCGTGCAGAACGTGCTCGACATCCTGCGCAGCGGGATCGACTCCGCGCTGATGGGCCTGGGCCACCGCTCCGTCGCCGAGCTGAGCCGGGACGACCTGGTCATCCCGCCCGGGTTCACCCGCACCCTCGGAGCGCCCCAGCCGCCGGGGTGAGCCGCCGCTAATCTCCAGGGTGGACGGTATCCCGGTCCAGCTCGCCGGTGACGTCGAGCGGGATCAGCGGCAGCGGGCCGGCCAGGTCGGCCGGCGCCGCGGGCACGTAGGCGAAGTTCTTCGCCCGGGCCCCCCCGTCGACGACGAAGTCGCAGCCGGTGATGAGCCGCGCGTAGTCCGAGCACATCCAGGCCACGCAGTGCCCGATGTCGGTCGGGGTCCCGGTGGTGCCCATCGGCACCATCGGCGGCCGCGGCCCGGTCCAGCGCGCGGGCCGCCGCCACGGTTCGTCGCCGCCCTCCCCGCCGATGCCGGCCGCCCGTGGGCGGTCCAGCACACCGCCGGGGCCTCGCTGCGCGATCAGCTCCGGGTTGTCGGGAGTCGGCGCGGTCGGGGTGAAGCTGTTCACCCGGATCCCGTACGGCGCCAGGTCCATCGCCGCGGCCCGGACAAAGTTGTTGACGCCGCCCTTGTGGAAGGCGTACGCGATGACCCCGGCCGAACCCGACCAGCCGTTGGACGAGGAGATGGCGACGATCGAGCCCTTGATGCCGTGCGCGGCCATGTAGCGCGCGGCGTGCTTGGTGTTGAGGAAGTTGCCCAGCGCCGCCACCCGCACCGCCTTCTCGAAGAACTCGGTGCTCTCGTCCAGCACGCCACGGCCGCCCAGGATCGCCGCGTTGTTGACCACGATGTCCAGCCGGCCCCACGTGTCGGTGACGGTGCGCAGATAGGCCAGCACCTGCTCCTCGTCGGTCACGTCCCCGGGCACCGCCATCGCGGTGCCGCCGTTGCGCTCGATCCGCTTGACCGCTGCCTGCGCGGCCTGCGGGTCGATGTCGTTGCAGGCGACCTTGGCGCCGTACCGGGCCAGGGCCAGGGCGATGCCGCTGCCGATGTTCGGCCCGGCGCCGGTGACCAGGGCGACCTTTCCGGCCAGGGAAATCTCCACGCTCACTCCCGACTTTCGATTCTGACCGCGGTGCGTGACCAGCCGGCGAACCCGAACGGCCGCACCACCATCGACATGGCCGCATTACGGGCGCCGGCGACGACGATCATCAGCTGTTCCGGGGAGGGCAGCATGTGTAGTCCGTACTCGTCGATCCGCGGACCGGTACGGCCGCCCAGCCCCTTCCC
>JADGHA010000498.1 GCA_019689695.1 Micromonosporaceae bacterium
GCCGCGTTTCGGCCGCCAACCAGGTGTACGGATGGGGCGCGCGGGTAACGCCAGTCGTGGCGGGTGGGAGCTGCCAGCCTGACGGAAGGGACCCGATGAGCCAGGAGCAGAACCCCGAACGCGAGGGCGAGGAAGCGGCGGTACCGCGGATTGACATCGTCGGGGAGACGGTGGAGGACATCGCCGAGGCGGGCGCCCGGATCATCCTGCCGAACCCGAAGCAGCCGCCCCGGCGTGCCGAGGCGCCCCACCACCCCGAGCAGGAGGAGGAGTACCACATCGGCGGGATGCGCGGCCCGCAGGACCCCGGGCCGTGGGGCAGCGACGAGGCCATCCGCAACGAGCCGGGCTAGGGATCTGGTGGCTGGCGCCAGCGAAGAACACCTCGGACGGGATTCGGAATGGCCCAGGTGATCACTGGCCAGCTTCGGTATGTTCGTACGGTTGGAGACCGGTTCGTGCCTTCATGGGCCGGCTAGGCAGAGTCAGGACAGGATCACCAGATGGCCACCTCCGCGAGCACGCCCGCACCGCTGCCGTCGCCCTGGTGCGATGCGCAGATCGTCGTGGTAGTGCCCACGTACAACGAGGCGACCAACCTGCCGCTACTGGTGGAGGAGCTGCTCGCGCTGCCGCTGCCGAACCTGCGGGTGCTGGTCGCCGACGACAACAGCCCCGACGGCACCGGAGAGATCGCGGAGAAGCTCGCCGCGGCACACGACGGCCGGGTCCTCGTGGTGCACCGGGCCGGCAAGGAGGGGCTCGGCCGGGCCTACGTGGACGGTATCGGCCGGGCTCTCGACGCGGGCGCCGAGTTCGTGGTGCAGATGGACGCCGACCTGTCGCACCCGCCCGAGTACGTCCCGCAGCTGCTCGGCACCATGTTGGCCACCGGCGCCGGGCTGGTCATCGGCTCCCGCTACGTCTCCGGCGGCGCGCTCGCCGAGGACTGGCCGATGTACCGCAAGGCGCTCTCCGGCTGGGCGAACTTCTACGTCAAGCTGCTGCTCGGCCTGCAGGTCCGGGACCTGACCGCGGGCTTCAAGATCTGGCGGGCGGAGGTGCTGCGGGACATCGGGCTGGACCAGATCCGCAGCAACGGGTACTCGTTCCAGGTCGAGATGCACTACCTCACGCACCGGCGCCATCACAAGATCGTCGAGGTGCCGATCCACTTCAACGAGCGCCAGCACGGCGAGTCGAAGATGTCGTTCGGCGTGAAGGTGGAGAGCGCGCTGATGCCGTTCCGGCTGCGCCGCCGGCACCGCCGCACCTAGTCGAGGATCTCGTCGCCGCTGTGCGCCGCGTACTCCGCGACGCGCACCTCGGCCGCCTTCTCGTACCGCGAGATCCGGTCCTCCCACTCGGCCTCGACCCCGAACGCGGTGGTCGCGAAGTTGGCGCCCTTGATCGCGGCGGCCATCTCGCCGGTCCGGTCCGGCGTCACGACCCGGGCCGGGGCGCCGACCGCGACGGTGAACGGGGGCAGGAAGAACTCGGCCGGGAGGACGGCGTTGGCGTGCACGAGGGAGCCGACGGCGGCCACCGCGCCGGCGTGCAGCCGGGCGCCGTGCAGCACGGTCGCGCCGGTGCCGAAGTACGCGCACCGGTCGACCGAGCAGCCGAGCAGGGTGCAGTGCGGGCCGACCAGGACATGGTCGCCGAGGATCACCGGGTGTGGGGTGTGGCCGGCCGCGGTGGCCCGGAGCACGGCGTGCTCGGAGATGACGCACGCCTCGCCGACCTCGACATACGCCCCTTCGGCGTCGAGCACCGCGCCGTACATCACCCGGACGCGCGGTCCGATCCGGACGTCCCCGACCAGGGTCGCGTTAGGAGCGATGTACGCGGTGGGGTCGACTCGGGGCTCCGAGCCGCGATGTCTGATCAACATCCGTTCAGCATGGCCGCCGGACCGGCAGTACGCGAGGGGCCGGGGCGTTTCGCCGAGCGCGTAACGCCGGCGGGTATGCGGCCCGGTCGATCAGGTGTTGGCTCGGGCATGAGTAGTGACTCTGAGCAGCGGGCGCTCGACGCGTACAGCCAAGTGGTGACCACGGTCGCGGCGCAGCTGCTACCGAGCGTGGCGGCACTCTCCGTACGGACGGCGCGCGGCGCTGGTGCCGGTTCGGCCGTCACCTTCACCGACGACGGTTTCCTGCTCACCAGCGCGCACGTGGTGGCCGGGGCGGTCGGCGGGGGCACGGCGACGTTCAGCGATGGCGTGGACGCGCGGTTCGATGTGGTCGGCGCCGACCCGCTGTCAGACCTGGCGGTGCTGCGGGTGCGAGCCGCCACGGCGCCGCCGGCGCCGCTCGGCGACGCGGATGGGCTGCGCATCGGGCAGCTGGTGGTGGCGGTCGGGAACCCGATGGGGCTGGCCGGCTCGGTCACCGCCGGGGTGGTCTCCGGGCTGGGCCGGTCGATCCCCGCCCGGGACGGGCGGCACCTGCGCCTGATCGACGACGTCATCCAGACCGACGCCGCACTCAACCCGGGCAACTCCGGCGGCGCGCTGGCCGACTCCGCCGGCCATGTGGTCGGGGTCAACACGGCGGTCGCCGGGTACGGGCTGGGTCTTGCCGTACCGATCAACTCGACCACCAGGCAGATCATCGGCGAGCTGGTCTCGACCGGACGGGTCCGTCGGGCCTGGCTCGGCGTTGCCGGCGTACCGGTTCCGCTGCCGCCGCCGCTGGCCCAGCGCCTCGGGCAGCGCACCGGGCTGCGGGTGGTGGAGGTCGTGCCGGGCAGCCCGGCCGGCGTGGCCGGCATCTACCTCGGCGACATCGTGGTCAGCGCGGCGGGCCGGCCGGTCCAGACGGTGCAGGCGCTGCAGCGGCTCATGCTGGGCCCGGCCATCGGCACCCGCCTCCCGATCACTCTGCTGCGCCGCGGCGCGCTGGTCGACGTGGTCGCCATCCCCGCCGCCCTGGAGACCCGCACCTGACC
>JADGHA010000499.1 GCA_019689695.1 Micromonosporaceae bacterium
GCGAGGAGAGGATGGTGGGCGGGCGCTGTGAGGAGAGGGTGGTCGGCGGGCGCTGCGTGGAGACAATGGTGAGGCGCTGGGTGGCGCGGGAGAGCGCGACATAGAGGGTGCGCACACCGGACGCACCGCCGCCGCGGATCTCGGCCGGTTCCACCAGCACCACCCCGTCGTACTCCATGCCCTTGGCCTCCAGGCTGTCGACCACCTGCAGGCGGGCCGGGTCCAGCCGGTCGAGCCAGCGCGCCATCTCGTCCCGGCGGCCGATCGGGGTGATCACGCCAACCGTCCCCTCCACCTGGTCGAGCAGCTCCTCCGCGGCCGTCCGCACTGCGCCGGCGAGCTGATCCGCCGGCACCTCCCGCTCAACCGGGGAGACGCCGGTGGAGCGTACGGCGGTGGGCAGTTCGATGTCGGGGGAAAGCTCGCGGATGACCGCGGCCGCCCGGGCGAAGATCTCTGCGGAGTTGCGGTAGTTGGTGGTGAGCACGTGCTCCGACCGGCGCCGGGTGCCCAGGGCGGCGTCCCGCGCCCGGGTCAGCTCGGCCGGGTCGCCGGTCCACGCGGTCTGCGCCGGGTCGCCCACCACGGTCCAGCTGGCGTATCGGCCGCGCCGACCGAGCATGCGCCACTGCATCGGCGAGACGTCCTGGGCTTCGTCGACCACCACATGCGCGTAGTCCCGGTAGTTCTCCGGGCGCTGCGCCGCGCTGGCCCGGGCGCGCGCGGCCTGCTGCCGGTCGGCGAAGGTGGTCACCTCGTACACGCCCTCGCTGACCTGGAACGCCTCGCGGCGCCGGCGGGCCTGCTGCGGGGGCACGCCGAGCAGCTCGTCCAGCTCGTCCAGCAGCGCCACGTCCGCCACGCTGACCGGACCGGAGAAGTCTAGTTTGGACACTTCTGCGGCGGAGAGCACTCCAGAGGCGTACGCCCTCAGCCGCTGCGGATCGGCCAGCCAGCCGAGCACGTCCACCGGGCGCAGCATCGGCCACCACGCCCGCAGGAAGGCCCGGAACTCCGGACGGTCGGACATCTCGTCCTCGAAGTCGGCGCGGCTGCGGCCGGCCCGCACCGTTACCTGCTCGGCCTGGGCCCACAACGCATCGAACAGCCCGTCGATGCCGGCCCGGCGGACCTCGTTGCGCCGGGCGCCGCGGGGCAGCGCGGCGCGGCGAATCGCCTCCAGCTCAGCGGGCCCCAGCCGCAGCAGTTCGCCGCGGTAGAGCAGGCGCAGCTCGGTGGGGGCGCCCGGCACGGCGTCCCGGACGGCGCGCTCCAGGACCCGGCGCATGCGCAGCGACCCCTTCACCGCGGCCACGTCCGGCGGGTCCACCCGGGTCGCCCGCATACCCTCCACAAGCGACCCTAGCGAGTGGAGGGTGGCGGCGTCCTCGCCGAGGGACGGCAGCACCTGCGAGATGTAGTTGACGAACACCGGGGAGGGGCCGACCACCAGGATGCCGCCGCCGGCGAACCGGGCGCGGTCGGCATACAGCAGGTACGCGGCGCGGTGCAGCGCCACCGCCGTCTTGCCGGTGCCGGGGCCGCCGGAGACGATCGTCACGCCCGAGGCGGGGGAGCGGATCGCCGCGTCCTGCTCCCGCTGGATGGTCGCGACGATGTCCCGCATGCCGCGCCCGGTGGCCCGGGACAGCGAGGCGAGCAGGGCGCCGTCGCCGACCACCCGCATCCCGGGCGGCGCGGCGGCCGGATCGAGCAGGTCGTCGGAGACGCCGGTGACCTTCTCGCCCGAGGACTGGATGGACCGGCGGCGCACCACCCCGCGCGGGTCGGCGGCGGTCGCCTGGTAGAACGCGGCGGCGGCCGGCGCCCGCCAGTCGATGACCAGCGGCCGGGCATCCACGTCCCGCACGCCCAGCCGGCCGATGTGGTAGACCTCGCCGCCGCGCAGGTCCAGCCGGCCAAAGACCAGCCCCTCGTACTCGCTGTCCAGCTCGTACCGGCGGCGGGCCGCGTGGAAGACCAGCGCGTCGCGTTCCACCAGCGCGCCCATCGTGCCGACCCGGGCGTGGCGGTAGCCCTCGCGCTCGGCCTCCAGCGCGGTGCGGCGCAGCTGCTCCAGCCGGGCGTACACCCGGTCGACGTGCCGCTGCTCCTCGGCGATTTCTTGTTGTACGGCGGTGAGGTCGGCCAACGAAACGGACTCCAGTGAGGATGGGGCCAGACAAGGCAGCCTACGTGGTGGGCGGGCGGCTGGAATCGATCATCCGGCCGATTGGGCTCCTCTCATGGCCATGCGGCAGGTGGCGAGCAGCGCCCCGGTCACCTCGGCCGCACGCTCCAGCACGAGCATGTGGCCGCCGCCACGGCAGACCACCAGCTCGGCACCGGGCACCGCGGCGGCGATCGCCTCGGCGCAGGCCTGCGGCGTGAGCCGGTCCCGGTCGCCGACGAGCACGGTGGTCGGCACGGTGGGCAGCGCGGCCAGCGTCTCCAGGCGCCGCTGGGCGCCGATGGAGGAGCGGAAGCCGCCGATCGCGCACAGCGCGGTGCCCGCGACGCAGGCGGTGGCGAGGCGGACGTCCGCCGGGTCGGCCACATCGCCGAAGAGCAGCCAGCGCAGGCCGGGGCGCAGCGGCAGCTGCAGCACACGGTGCGGCCGCCAGGTCCCCAGGTACGCCAGCACCTGCGCGCCTGCCACCTCGGCCACCCGGACGACCCGGGCCACTGCCTGCGGCAGCCCGTACGACGTGTGCCTGACCCCCTCGGCGGTGGTGGAGACCAGGACCAGACCGGCCACCCGCCGGGCGAAGTCGTCCGGGTGCCGATGGGCGTACTCCATGATGGTCATCCCGCCGAGCGAGTGCCCGGCCAGGACGACCGGCCCTCGGGCGACCGCCCGCAGTACCTCGGCCAGGTCGTCGCCGAGCTGGGCAAGGGTCGCGGTGCCGCGGCGGGCCGGGTCGGAGCGGCCGTGGCCGCGGGCGTCGTA
>JADGHA010000500.1 GCA_019689695.1 Micromonosporaceae bacterium
CGGCACCCACGTCCACGCCACCGGCACCCGCGTCCGCACCCCCGGCACCCACGTCCACGCCACCGGCACCCACGTCCGCGCCTCCGACGGCCACCGCGGACGACGCTGCCGCCCGTGCCGCGAGCGACGACACGGTCCGCCCGGCGCCCCCCGGCGTCGCGTCCGGCGCGGCCACCGCACTGCGGGCGCCGACGATGCTGGCCCCGGTGGTCCGGCCCGGGACCGGCGCCGAGCCACCGCCGAAGTCCTCCACAGTGGACGAGCCGGCGGCCGAACCGTCCGGCCCGGATCCGGAGCAGGTGCTCGCCTCGTACAACTGGCGCTTCCACCACGAGACCCTGCGCGAGCTGGTCGAGGATCCGGACGAGCTGCGGGAGATCCGCGACCGGCTCACCGAGAAGCTGGAGACCGCCTCGGACAACGCCAGCCGGGCGCGGCTGCTGAGCCTGCGCGCGGTGGTCTCGCGGATCCTCGGCGACCTGGGCAAGGCGCTGTCGGACGGCAAGCTCGCGCTCGCGCACGCGGAGGCGACCGGTGAGCTGCGCCGCATCGCCATCGCGCAGGCCCGGCTCGCCCACGTGCTGCAGTGGCGGGGCGACTTCGCCGAGGCCGACCGGCTGTTCGAGCTGGCCAACTCCCCGGAGCTGCCGGACCGGCTGCGGGCGACCATGCACGAGCACGCCGGCCGGTCCTGCTACGACCAGGGCCGGTACATGGAGGCGTGCAACCACTTCGAGCGCGCGCTGGAGCTGCGCAAGGTGGAGGACCCGGAGCTCATCGCCCGCACCGAGGTGGCCCTGGACGCGGTGTTCCGCAAGGTCGCCGAGAACGGCTGGGGGCCGTACCCACGCAGCCGGGAGGAGATCCTGCAGGTGCGCCGGCCGCCGACGCCCGCGTTCGACGAACGGGCGCAGCGGTGGGGCTTCGCCGACGCGTCCGGGGCGATGGTCATCGCGCCGGCCTACGCCGACGTGCAGCCGTTCCGGGACGGCGTGGCGTGGGTGCGCCGGCCCGAGGTGGAGCCGTGGGAGCTGATCGACGAGAGCGGCCAGCTGCTCATCGACGCGTACTCCTCGTACCTGGGCGTGGGCTCGTTCTCCGACGGCCTTGCCTGGGTGTCCCGCAACGGCACCGGCGGCTGGGTCGCCATCGACAAGGCCAACCGGGTGGTCATCGGCACCGGGTTCGACGACGTGCGGCCGTTCCGGCGCGGCGTCGCGGCGGTGCGCAAGGGCGGCTGGGGCGCGGTGGACAAGGCCGGCCGGGTGGTCGTGCCGTTCCACTACCACGGGTTCGCCACCGCGCTCACCGACGGCCGGTACGTGGACGGCTTCACCGACGAAGGGCTGGCCATCGTGGACCAGGGCGGCCGCAAGGGGGTGGTCGACCGCACCGGGCAGGTGATCGTGCGCCCGGCGCACCCGGCCGTGGTCATCCACCCGGTGGCGTTCCTCATCGCCGGACCGGACGGCCGGTGGGGAGCGCTGGACCGCAAGGGCCGCCCGCTGATCGACCCGCAGCTGCCCAGCCGCGCCGCGGTGATAGACGAGATCGACCGGCTGCTCGCGGACACCAAGCCGGTCCTGTGACCGGGCATCAGTAAGGTGATCGGCATGGAGTACCGACACCTTGGCCGTTCCGGCATGCTGGTCAGCGAAATCTCGTACGGTAACTGGATCACCCACGGGTCCCAGGTGGAGGAGGACGCGGCGGTGGCCTGCGTGCGGGCCGCGCTGGACGTCGGCATCACCACCTTCGACACCGCGGACGTGTACGCCGGTGGGCGGGCCGAGGAGGTGCTCGGCCGGGCGCTGAAGGGCGAACGGCGGGCCGGTCTGGAGATCTTCACCAAGGTGTTCTGGCCGACCGGCCCCGGCCGCAACGACCGCGGGCTGTCCCGCAAGCACATCCTGGAGTCGATCGACGGCTCGCTGCGCCGGCTGCAGACCGACTACGTGGACCTGTACCAAGCGCACCGGTTCGACTACGCCACGCCGCTGGAGGAGACCATGGAGGCGTTCGCCGACGTGGTGCGCGCCGGCAAAGCGCTCTACATCGGAGTGTCGGAGTGGCGGGCGGAGCAGATCCGGGCCGCCGCCCCGCTGGCCAAGGAGCTGAAGATCCAGCTGGTCTCCAACCAGCCGCAGTACTCGATGCTCTGGCGGGTCATCGAGGCCGAGGTCATCCCGGCCTGCGAGGAGCTGGGCATCGGGCAGGTGGTCTTCTCCCCGATCGCACAGGGCGTACTGACCGGCAAGTACCGGCCCGGCCAGCCCCCGCCGGCCGGTTCCCGGGCCACCGACGAGAAGTCCGGCGCGGCGTTCATCAGCCGGTGGATGAGCGACGAGGTGCTCGGCACGGTGCAGAAGCTGGTGCCGATCGCCGAGCAGGCGGGGCTGACGCCGGCCCAGCTGGCGCTCGCCTGGGTGCTGCAGAACCCCAACGTCTCCTCGGCGATCATCGGGGCCACCCGGCCGGAGCAGGTGCGGGAGAACGCGAAGGCGGCCGGGGTGCGGCTGGACCCGGGCCTGCTCAAGGCGATCGACGAGGTCCTCGACCCGATCGTGGAGCGTGACCCGGCGCGGACGGAGTCGCCGGCACAGCGCCCGTAGCGGCCCGCCAACACCCCGGTCAGGTCGCCCGCAGCATCGCCTCCAGCACCGCGACGCCGCGCTCCAGCGCGTCCCGGTCGGTCGCCGGCAGCTCGGCCAGCCCGGCGGCGAGCTGTTCGATCCGGCGCTGCCTGCCCTCGACCAGCACCTGCCGCCCCCGGTCGGTGGTCGCCACCATCACGGTGCGGCCGTCGCCCGGGGCGCGGCAGCGGGTGACCAGGCCAGCCGCCTCCAGGCCGGCCACTGTGGACGACATGGTGGCCGCGCTGACCCGCTCCGCGCGGGCCAGTGCGGTCATGCTCAGCGGACCGCCGTAGACCACCACGGAC